>JAQUUG010000031.1 GCA_028693965.1 Bacilli bacterium | reverse complement strand
ATAAAATAACTAATTTGTATTCAACTAATGAAATTGTTGTTTTAGCTAACGATAAAACTTTGTTACAAAATCTTAAAAATAATAACTATGAATGTTATAGTATTATTGAGGCTAAAGGTTTAGAATTTTCTAAAGTCTTAGTTATTGATTATAATCTTAGTTTGACAGAAAAATACATTGCTTATACTAGAACCTTGGATAAATTATTTATTTACCATGTTAAATAAAAATATCAGTTATTTTTAATACTGATATTTTTTCTATCAATTTTATCGCAAGTATTGTTTTTAGTCTATACTATTATCATATATATCTAAAAAATTAGAAACCGTTCTTGCATCATTTATTTCTTCTTCGGTATAATCACCACTTAATTGCCAACCATAATTCATATAATCTTGATAACTAAGACGTGATAACATATTTAAATTAAACTCATCTCGAATATTCTGAATTGCTTTTGAATATTCCTTTTTCATTTGTTTAAAGGCAGCATCGGGGTCTTTGAAAACAGCATAGCCATATTGATTAGCGCCAATAGCATACACTTCATTAGTACCAAACTGCGTCATATCGACTTCTCCTTTAATCCCCTCTTCGCCAATTACATATTCTTTTGTCCATACTAAATCATCATTATACTTAGATGTAATAGTGTAATATATAAAAAATAAACTACATAACAAAACAACTATAATATAAAAAATACTAGTATTATTTATTTTCATTTTTTAATTCCTCACTATTTTTAAAGATTTCATGTTCATCTTTATTATATATATAAAAGCCTAAATCTTCTCTAAAACCGTCTTTATTAATATGCCATTTAGGCAAAATTCCACCTTTACGCATACCAGCTTTTGCCATAACTTTCCCACTATTAGGGTTAGATAATAAATATTCAGCAACAATTAGTTCTAATCCAACTTCTTCAATTAAAAAAGATATAACTTTTTTCAAAGCTTCAGTGGCATAGCCTTGATGCCAATATTTTTTGCCATACACATATCCAATTTCCGCTCTAAGCGATGATTTTGATAGATTAACAACCCCAATACTTCCAATTGGTTCATGATTAGTTTTAATTTCTACTAACCAATCATATTTACATGGCCCTTCATATTCTTTAACCCATAATTTCAATAATTCTTTTGTTTCTTCTTCATTTTGATGTTTATACCATGTTACATAACGTGCTACATCTTCATCTTTAGCCCAGTTCTCATACATATCATGATAATCGCTAACTTTAAATCTTCTTAAAATTAATCTATCTGTTTCTAATGTTATCGTACCAAAATCATTAACATTTCTTTTTCTATTTAAAACATCTTTAAATTCTTGATATATTTTCATATGACTCCTATGAAATAAGTTATTTTTAATTAGATCATCAAGATATTCTGGAGTAACCCATCTAACTTCTGAAACCTCTTCATCTTGCAATTTTAAATCTTCAATATCAATATCTTTTTTTAAATAATATAAATCAGCAAACTTATTATCAAAACGAATTGTTTTAATTAAAAATAATTCATTAGAAGCAACACGCATACCAAGTTCTTCCTCTATTTCTGTAATTATGCCTTCCTTACTTGTTTCACCTAATTTAGGATGACCACCAGTTAATGCCCAAATATTACCTTTTTGTTCTGATCTTTTTTGAATCAAAAACTTTCCTTGATTATTTTCAATTAAAACAACCACGACGATATAATAAAAACCAGGTTCTACCTTATCACCCCGTAAAACTTTTTTATCTGTTAATTTTTTGTTTTCATCATATAAATTAAAATACTCCATATTTTTCCTCCGTAACCAATATTTTAAAACTTGATTTTACTCATTTGTTTGAACAAAATTACCCGTTTCATTATAAAATAAAGAAATTGTTTTTTCATTCATATCATTATCATAATAGATTACTATTATTTCATTTGATAAAGGTTCACTCGCCACATATACACTAGATATGAATAAATAGTCTTCTGTTATAGTTCCTAAACGATTCTTGATATCATTATTAGCTAAATCGACATAATCTGTATAATACTTAATTGTTAAATTATTACTATCAGCATATGCTTTAGCATCTATTAAACTAACACTGTCTAATAAAGCATTAATACCTATTTTAAATAATTCATCTTCCTTCCAATCTTGATCATACATTACTTTATATATATTAATTAAACTATCAACAAGTGAATAACGGTTATAACTTATTTCTTCAATTGTATAATTATAATATTGTTCTTCTTTAATTATGTTTTCAAATTTGTTATAAAGTGTATTTATTTCTTCATTATCATAACTTAGTTTTTCAGAAACTAACTGATAAAATAATGTTTCTCGATAAGGTGAATATTCTAAGTCAATAAAACTTGTTTTTAAAACATATTTTAAAAGATTAAATGATAAAACAGCATTGTAATATGATTCATAAGGTTTTTGATTATAATAATATTTAGCATAATATTCAGCTCCAACTTCTTCAAAAAAATTGTTATATGTGATATATGACATAGTACATTCCTTTTGTTCATCAAAACTTAAATTAATTACTTCCATAGGCGTTAAATATTGATTAGAACAATTATATATTTCATAACTATAATTATCAGCCAATCCTTGCCTTGAAAATGATATAAAATGAATTACTTCATGAGCCAAAGCATAATCTTCATAAATATCTAATACTCTAATTTTATTATCAGTATCCATATAATCACCAGCAGCCCAACTCTGCATACTTTGAGGTCTTGTTTGATATATTTCAATAGTTAGTTGATCTAATTTATTTAATAACTTATCTAACTTATTTTCTTTAGAAAAATCTACAAACACATTAAACATATTTAAAATAAACTGTTTATGTTCAAAAGATAAGTTAGTATTATTAATAATATGATAGCTAATTTTCTTAAATAAAACTTGATTATTATTAATTAAATCTATATCAGTCAACTCATATGTTTCTATTATCTCATCAATATCTATATTACTATAATCAATTCCATTTTCATTAAGATTAACAACATTATTAACGTTTTCAGAAGCCGTCTTTTTATCTACATATGAAATATTTCTAATATAATACTCGTTATTATACTGATAAACTAAATAATCATCATCGATTATTCTTATAATGTCTTCATCATATGCAAATAAATCATTGTTATATTTATCAATAATTTGTATACTACCATCAGCATACGTTAATTTTATCAAATTGTCAGAACTATAAACATCAGATAATACTTTATCATCTCTATTACCATTTATATCAGTTAAATAACCAATATTACTCACAGGTTCACATAAATATTGTGAAGATGATAATTGTTTAAGAAATGAACATTCATCTAAAATTATGTTTCCTGAAGTATCATATAAATAAGAATTGTAATTTTCATATATTATAATATTATTAAATTCGTTTAAATCAACATACATACTGATATCACTACTTCGCTTAATGATCAATTTATCGTTATTATATACTTTAATATCTTTGTTTTCATTCTGCAATACTACTATTAAATCATTATTTGTTAAACTTGATATACTATTACATCCAGACGTTATCTCATTTCCATCTATATCATATAAATTATAAACTTCCAACCAGTTTTCATTATTGCTTTCACAAGTTTCATCAGCAATAGCTAAATAATTATTATTAAGAGTCCAATAATTTAAATTATCATTATCAATGGTACCAATAACTTCACCATCTTTATTATAGATACTAATATCTTCGCCATTACTGACAAATGCATAATCATCACTCAATGAAACGTTAGCAAAGTCACTATTTAAAAACTCAGATGTTTTAGTTAAAAAGACTTTAGAATATTTACCATCTAAAACAACAATAAAATTATCATTCACCTCATAAGCTCCTACCATACTATTAGTATCATTTGTCTTTATATCAACATTTTCTAAAATAACATGGCCTTCTAAATCATATACTGTATACTTGGCATTAGTATACGCTAGAATATAACTATTAACTAACTGCACATTATCATAGTTGATTGGAACAAGTACTTTTTCAGTAGCATCAACTAAACCATATTGCCCGTTATTAGAAACAATAAAATAATCATCTAAATTATAGATATAATCATAATTATTTTCAAAAATTCTTTCACCCTGTTTATTAATAACAAATGAATAATTATTATCACTAATAATTGCATAACCATTATAAAATAAAGTTGATAAATTGTCTTCACTATAAATGCAGTCTGTAATAACATGACCATTATTATCGATAAAACCAACTTTACCATCTTTATAGACAGATATAATATTTTCATTACTAACGCCTATTTTTTCATAATCAATCAAGGTGTCATTCATTAAAACAGATTGTTTTTCAGTAGTAATATTGTCACTTAACCTAATTGTTACAATAACAGTGATTAATACCAAAACGGCCATCAAAATAAACTTCCATCGTGTTTTCATCATACTATCCCCTTATACATATTATTATATTCCATTAAACATCTTACGCCTTTATATAATATAACACAAATTCGTAAAATTGAAAATAAGAATACTAATAAAGTATTCTTACTCTTCTTCATGACTATTTAAGTAGTCTTTTTCTTTTAATGTAACCGTTAACTTATTTTCACTATTAATAGTACTATTCTTAGTAATACTTTGCTCTATTACATAACCATAATTTTCAAATTCACATCCTAAACCAATTAAATTACAAAAATTAGTTACATCAGCTCTTGACCATCCTATAATATTAGGCATTGTATAGTTACTACTATTAGTAAGTAAAAAAACTTTATCTCCTTCTATAACCGTAGTACTACTTGCTGGATACTGACTAATTACTTTAGTTCCATCACCAATAACAATAACATTTAAATTAACATCTTCTAAAGCTTGTTTAACTGTATCAACGTCACTGCTTATATAAGAGTCTAAAACAGTTGTAGTCATTACCGAAGTATCTGTCGTCTCCGTTAAGTCAAGATATTTACTAACATTTTTAACAACTTGTTTTACCGCTGTACTAAGCGCAGTACTACCACCATAATTTGGTTGTTTCATAGCGGCATAAATAATAATAGATGGATCATCATATGGAAAAAGTCCAACTACTGAATATATATAATCATTGCTTCCAGTCAAATATTTTCCAGTTTCCATATCATAAATTTGCGCTGTCCCTGTTTTAGCAATAAACTCAACACCATCCACTTGATAAGAACGTCCTGTTGTTCCATTATCAGTGCCATAGACAACATTATACATCAATTCTTTAATTTTATTTATCGTAGCTGTTGATACAATTTGATTACTAATCTCTATTTCATTTTCATAAGTAGTTTCCCCTGTATTAGTATCAACAATTTTTGAAACTATTTGTGGTGTTACTATTTTACCATCATTAGCCAGCATTGTTAAAGCTTGAAGTTGCTGAATAGCTGTTGTCGTAATACCTTGTCCAAAAGCAGCAGTAGCTACTTCTATTGGGTAAGTAAAACTTATATCACCCGTCATTTCACGAGGCAAGTCTATACCAGTTTTTACACCAAACCCATAGTTTGATAAACATTCTTGTAAAGTACTTTTATCAATAACTTTTTGAATTAAATTGACAACACCAACATTACTAGAATATTCAAAGCCTTTATCATAACTAATTAATCCCCATCCCTTTTTATTCCAATCATTTATCGTATCTTCGCCAATAGTAATACTACCAGATTCATACGTATCACTTCCGACATAATTACCACTTTCCATAGCACACATATATGTAAATATCTTCATTGTTGAACCTGGTTCATAAACATATGATACTAAAGGATTCTCGTAATTAGTAATATTTTTAATATTAGGATCAAATGATGGTGAAGACGATGTTCCTAAAATTTCACCCGTTTTCGCATCCATTACTGTTAGTTGAATCCATTCTGGATCATAGTCTTCAGCAGCATCTTTAACTGCTTCTTCAATAAATCTTTGTATATTAGAATCAAGAGTTAAATAAATATTACTACCATTAACAGCGTCTGTTCGATCTTCCGTTGTATCAGGTATTTTATAACCATATTGATCTTGTTGATAGACTAAACTGCCATCATCGCCATCTAAAATATCATCAAACTTAGCTTCAATTCCTAATTCACCAACAATATTATAGACAGTTTCATTATCACTATTAACCTCTTCATATTCTTTGGCATAACCAATAATATATGAAGCAAAGTCACCATTAGGATAATATCTTTTATGTGTTTCTATAAAATCAATCCCCGGCAAGTTTAAATCATCTATTTTTTGTTTAGTAAGTTCCGTAATCCCTCTTCCGCCTGGTCCTAATTCAACTTGATAAGCATTACTATTAAGTAGTTCTATAATATACTCTTCGGTCATATTTAAAATAGGAGCTAATTCCTTAGCGGTCATTTCCTTATCTGCAACATGCTGAAGGGTTGATGATGATCCTGTTCTCGATTCTGACAAATAAGCTATTACCGTATAAGATGATACATTCAAAGCTAAAATATTGCCTTCATTATCATATATAGTACCACGATTAGCGTATAAAGTTGTACTGACTGTATTTCTTTGCTTAGCAAATTGATCCATATTTATCCCATATATGGTTGGTGATAAAGAAAGATACGTAAGTTGCATAAAAAGACAAACAATTACTATTATATATATTAAAAAAGCCCATATTGGAGCATTCCATAGTGGTTTTTTTGCAGGTTTCATCTTCATATTACACCTCTATTTATTAATTACAATAATATTATCCGTATTAGTCTCTAAGCCATATTCTGCTAAAACATCTTTAATTTTATCAAATGATGTTAATTCATTAAATTGCATTGTTAAACTTTCATTAGTTTTTTCTTGATTAGTTATTTCATATTTTAATTTTTCAACAGTAATATTTAAGTTACCAACATTAGCGCCACAAAATATTTTTAAAATCATAGTGAAAACAAATGACATAACAGCTGTCATATAAAGAAATTTTTCGCCTTTACTAAGTTTCATCTTTTTTTTATGTTTTGTCATGTTATCACCTATTCTTTAATTTTTTCAATCACTCTAAGTCTAGCACTTCTAGAACGATTATTACTATTTATTTCTTCTTCGCTTGGTTCTATATTAGCAATCATCTTAAATCTTGGTTTAAATTCATCAGGAATAATTGGTAAATTATGTAATTCTTTTTTTATTTCACTTTCTTCTTTAAATATTCTCTTACAAATCTTATCTTCTAGAGAATGAAAAGTAATGACGGCTACTTTTTTGTTAAGCCCAACTAAATCAAGAGCTTCATATAAAGCCTTTTCAAACACTTCCAGTTCATTATTAACTTCAATTCTAAGAGCTTGAAAAGTTTTGCGAGCTGGATGTTTATTAATACGATATTTCATTGGAACATGGTTTTTAATTATTTCAACTAATTCTAAAGTTGTTTCAATTGGTTTTTCATTTCTAGCTTTAGCAATGCCCTTAACAATTGAATATGCATACTTTTCTTCACCATATTCTCTTAGAATATTGATTAAAGTTTTTTCATCATAATTATTAACAACATCATAAGCAGTCTTCAATGATGCTTTGTCCATACGCATATCTAATTTAGCATCTTTGTGAAAACTAAATCCTCGTTCTTGTTCATCTAATTGTGGACTAGAAACACCTAAGTCAAATAAAATACCATCTACTTTAGATACATTTCTTTTTAATAATTCATCTTGCATATTAACAAAATTACTTTTAATTATTTCAAAATTATTACTAATTTTTTTTAATCGTTCATCACTGTATGCAATAGCTTCTTCATCTTGATCAAAGGCGAATAAAAAACCCCTTTTTATTTTTTTTAGTATTTCACTACTATGCCCACCATAACCTAAAGTCGCATCTACAATCACACTGGTTTCTTCAAGATTTAAATATTTTATACATTCTTCTAATAAAACACTCTTATGCATTTAAATATTACTAGCAAATAGTTTATCAGCTATATCAGATAAATTATCTTCGTTGTTAGTAATAAATTGTTCCCAACGACTGCTACTCCATATTTCTAATCGTTCATTAACACCAATAATAATACAGTCTTTTTGTAAATCAGCATATTTAGTAAGAGGTAGTGTTATCTTCACACGACCTTGTTTATCAAACTCACCTTCTGTTGCCCCTGATAGGAAAAAACGCATAAAATTTCTTGCATCCTTAGTATTAGGTAATTCTCGATATTTAGTAATAATATTGTCCCATTCTTTTTTAGGATAAACAAATAAACAATTATCTAATCCTCTTGTGATAACAAAATTTTCACCTAATTCATCACGTATTTTTGAAGGAATAGTTATTCTATTTTTATCATCAATTGTATGATGATATTCTCCCATGAACATTATTATCACCCACTTTTACCCACTTTTTACCACTGTGTACCACTATTGTACATCTTTATAACCATTTTGTAAATAGTTTTTATTAAAAAAACTCCTTTTTAAAACAAAAAAAAAGAGGAACCTCCTCTTTTCTTAACAAACAAAATATGAACCTAGTAAAATTGCTAATAGAATGTATAAAACTAAGATAATTAAATATCCATTATTACTTTCACAGCAAGGAGTAGGTACACTATTGCAAGAATTTTGACAAGCCATTTAAAGCACCTCCTATCTTAACCGGCTTAAATATAAGCCCCAAGTATTATAATTAAAAGAATAAATAATACTAAAATGATTGCTGCGCTAGATACACCAGTATTACACATAAGTCATGCCTCCTTTTTCTCTTTTCACATTATTTTATGGAAATTTCTATTTTGTGTGAATACTTTACGATAGTTATTGTATTTTTTTCTCATTTTTGGTATTATTATATATGTAAATATGAAGGGAGATTAATTTTAATGAAAAAAAAGATATTGGGAATTGTTCTTAGTTTCAGTATGATTCTCGTAACAGGATGTTCTAAAATACCAACTTTAGAAAATGGCGAAGAAGTTATTGCTGAAGTTGATGGTTTGCAAATTACCGTTAATGATTTATATGATAAAGTTAAACTAGAATATGGTACTAGTGTACTTATTAATATGATTGATGATTTTATTGCTAATCAAGAAGTTAATTCAAATGATGAAGCCGAAGAATACGCTGATTCACAAGTCAGTCAATTAAAATTACAATATGAGTTAGCTGGCGTTGATTTTAACTCAACTTTAGTTACTTGGGGCTTTTCAAGTGAAGATGACTTAGTTGCTTACTTTATATCAAGTTACAAAAAAAGCTCAGTCGTTGAAAATTATGTTAAAGAGCATTTAACTGATGATGAAATTAACGAATACTATGATAATGAAATATATGGTGATATGACCGTAAGATATATTTTAGTTGATCCTGATGTAACCAGTGATATGACAGATGATGAAAAAACTGCTGCTGAAGAAGAAGCTTTAGCTCTTGCTAAAGACATAATTAAGCAACTAAATAATGGCGCTGATTTTTCAGAATTAGCTATAAAATATTCAGATGATGAAGCAACTGCTAAAAATGGCGGCTTGTATTCTGACTTTAACAAAACTGGCGATAATGCTCCAGAATCTGCTTTCTTTGAAGCAGCTCTTGCTTTAGAAGATGGTAAATATACCTTAGAACCAATTAAAACATCTTATGGTTACAACATTATTTTAAAAGTTAGTCAAAAAGATAAACCAGAACTAGAATTAGTTCAAGATACAATTGTAGATGCTTTATACAAAGAAAAATCTGATGAAGATGAAGACTTAAGTGATAAAACATGGGCTAAAGTACGAGAAAAATATAATTTAAATATTGTTGATACTGAAATTAAAAATATTTACGATACAACAATTAGTCAATTAAAATAGAGGTTTATACACCTCTATTTTTATTTTAAAAAATCTTCAATCTGATTATAAGTAAATCCTTTTTGATAAAGTTTTTGTCTAATTAAACTATTTAATTTAGTTCCTTGATATTTTTTAGATAATTTAGTGTATATTTTATTATATTCGGTTACTATAATATTTTCGTCACTAACTTGATTATTGCTTAAAATGTCGACAATCATATCTTTATCATAACCTAAATTAATAAAATAAATAATTAGTTTTTTATTTAAAAGATAATTAGATTGATTTTTATTGCTATTTATTTTCTTTATAATCATTTTTTCTAATTTACTATATATTTCTTCATATGGCATAGTTTGAGTCAGATTTTCAACAATAGATGAGTCGATATTATGACTTAATAACTCTTCTTTTATTTTATATGGTCCATAACTGCTAAGATAAATTTTGTCATTAAAATATGCTTTAGCAAATCTTTCTTCATCAATTAAACCTAATTGTTTTAACTTATCAATAATTTGGTTTTTTTCTTCAATTGTTGCCCTATTTTTATCTAAATACACCATGACTTCTTTCTCACTTCGTAGTCTTACATTAATGTAATTAATAGTTTTATAAAACAAATTATAATATGCTGTTTCAATTTGTATTTTATTTAATAGTTCCTCATTGACATTTTTTTGATATAGCAAATGATTAATTAAAATAACATCTTCATTAGTTGTTATTTTTTCACTATCATCTAAAACTAAATGGTATTTTTGGTTAGATACTTGTTTTATTTTAGTTATTTTCATATTCTTCAACTCCATCTATCATTTTAACATAAATCACTTAATAAGTTGTATAATTAATTTTGCTGCTTTTTCTAAATATTCTAGCCTTTTATAATTAAACTATTTATGTCTATTTAGAATATCTCCTAATAAGATAATATCAAACATTTGTTCTTTTTTCAATAGGAAAACAGTATTTTTTCAAATACTGTTTAATTTTTATTTTAACTGTTATTTGGTGTTAGTGATATATCAAAATTATACAATTCTTGAATTGTTAATCGAGCTTTTATTAATAAATAGTCATCATTAGAATTAAACTTAATACCTTGTAATTTTTGATTTTTGGTTTTTATTAATAGATATAATTTTGGATAATTTCCAGCACCTGTACTACCACCATTTATTAAATTATAACTATTTTCAAAAGAATAATTTCCAGTATGACTTGCTCCTAATAAAACTAATGGTTCGATATATCCTAATTCTATTGCTTCTTCTATTGTAACATAGTTATCATCTTCAAACATTAACGTTAAATTGCTTAGTTGTGGTGAAAAAGTTGAATTAACGCTAGCCATGTAAAAATAAAATCTAAGCCAACTACTAGTATTTTTTTGGTTTAAATTGATTTCATTAGTCGTACTTATAGCGTCATAATATAATGTTGCAATATCACCAGAATCAAAAGGCCTTAAACAATCGACAAAATTGTAATTGCCATTAGGGTCAAAATAAGTATTAGATGAACACCAATTACCTAAATCACTTGTCGCATCATTAGTTGTATATAACTCTAATGTATCTTTTACATCAGTAGTTGGTATGCTAGATCCATAATTAGCAATAAGATTCTTTTGACTACTCATAAGTAATGTTTCTAATTGAAAACCATCTATTACATTTAAATCATTATCAATAGTAAACATGATGGCATCACTATTTCCTAAATTAAAGGACTCCATATCACCATCAGTAGAAAAACTACTGCCAACTAAAACAATTGTATTATTTATTAAAACACTATTGTAAAAATAATCACTTTTACTTCCT
>JAQUUG010000030.1 GCA_028693965.1 Bacilli bacterium | reverse complement strand
ACTATGTCTGGATACCAAGATATAAATACAAGATATGGAATGATGGAAGTAATTATACAGTAAATACCACAAGTGAACCAGAAAGTAATGAACAAACGATTGAAATAGTGTTTGAAAGTAATACTACTACTAAATCACAAGGAGATAGTACTGGAGAATGGTTAACACACCCAGCTTTTATCTTTGGGACTGAAGACTTAAATGGTATCTGGGTTGGTAAGTTTGAAACAACGGGAACAACCGATGAAGTAACAATATTACCTAACGCCACATCTCTTAGAAATTTAAATGTCAGTACCATGTTTACCTTAAGTAGAGGCTTAGAAGCAACAAACAATATCTATGGCTTAATTACAAGTGAAGTAGATACTCATATGATGAAGAATATGGAATGGGGAGCCGTAGCTTACTTATCTCAAAGTATTTATGGTATCAAGGATAACATAAGATACAACAATAGTACAATATACACAACGGGATGTGCGGCAACAAATGAAGCAATAACAGGATATTATACAGCTGGATATAGTGGCTGTGAAAATATCTATAATACCAAAACAGGAGTGCTTGCTTCTACTACTGGAAATATTACAGGTATATATGATATGTCTGGTGGAGCCTGGGAATATGTGATGGGGATTCTGGAAGACTCCACTACTACAAATACACCTTTATCAGGAAGAAATAGTTTATATAACTCAGGATTTAACGGTCTTTTAAGTTGCCCAACATGTGATAGTTTAGATGGAAGTATAACAGAAATAAATGATGGAATAGATTATCCGGATAATAAATATTATGATTTATATGATTATGGAACATCCGCTATAGATTATTCGCGTGGTAAATTGGGTGATGCAACTAAAGAGTTAGCCAATTTTGGAAGAAGTACAATAGTAACGCTCGGCAGTACAGTATATATTAGTTCATATTATCATGATCATGCTCACATTATTCCAGCATCACATCCTTGGTTTCTACGTGGTGGGAATTGGTCATATGGTGCTGAATCTGGAATGTTTGCATTTGCTGGAAACTATGGTTATGCAACAACAAGTTTTTCCTTTCGCCAAGTCTTAACAATTGAATAAAAATGAAAATGTTAGATTAAAAGCTAACATTTTTTTTATTTCTAAAATGATAATGATTTAGAAATAAAATGTAAAAACATTGAAATTTAAGTAAAATGCATATTAACTACACACATGCAATAATAATTTGATAAATATATAGGGACGAATTAAAAAATGAATATATTTGCACTATGATTATGAAAATAAAAAAAGCTAGAAAAAAGTAATTGTTGGGACAGACTTTTTGAAAAGTATGAAAAACCTAGCTTGCTACAACGTTTGAAAGTGTCTAATTTATTTAATGCTTTTTTAGAGGACACTGATGGTACCATGTTTAACGGAGAATCATCTATTTAAACAGATTCCGTCAATTCTTGAAAACAACCAATTTTATCTATGATAATGTTAAAACATTACAAAATTAATATAAATATATAATAAAAAATGTTATAATAAAATAGGTGATAAAAATGCGACTTAAAAATGTTAGAGGAGCTAATGATATAGTTATAAACTCTCCTTATTATATAGATTCAAAAACAGTGCCAAAAGGAAATTACAAACAAATATTTAATAATAACAATCCAATTCAAATTGAAATAGGAACAGGTAAAGGTAATTTTATTATTCAAAAAGCCATTAAGAATCCTGACATCAATTACATTGGAATAGAAAAATATGCTAGTGTATTAATGAGAGCTATACAAAAATTAGATAATGATGAAATACCTAACTTAAAAATAATGATGTTTGACGCTAATGATATTAATGAAGTTTTTGCTAGCGAAATAGATACTATTTATTTAAACTTCTCTGATCCATGGCCTAAAAAAAGACATGCACATAGGAGATTAACTAATTATCTTTTTCTAGATAAATATAAACAAATCTTCATAAAAGAAAATCATATTGTTATGAAAACCGATAATCGTCATCTTTTTGAGTACTCACTAAAAAGTTTTGTGGATAATGATTTTAAAATAGTAGATATATCATTAGATTTATATAATGATGATATCAAAGATAATATACCAACCGAATATGAAACTAAATTTCATAATAAAGGGAATCCTATTTATATGGTAGAAGTAAAAAAATAGTTGACACTTGTTGACAACTTTGTCTTGTAAAAAAACTATATTTTGGTATAATATAGATAGAGTGGTGAAAAATGAAGAAAATATTCTTATGTCTGCTTACTCTCTTAATTACTGGTTGTACAGTTGTTAGAATTGATACTAATAGTATTGATAATATAGTAGCAGTTGTTTTATCAAAAGAAAATAAACTATATAATCAAGTAGGTAAAGGGTACAAATACTACGTACCAAGAGGCGTTAACTACTTAGATACAAATGAATATAATGATAAGCTTTACTCTAACGGGAATTATTATTATTTATATATTGATGTTATTAGTTATTATTATCAAACGACAATAGAGCATGATTTTCAAAGTGGTGACTACTATACTAAAACCCTTGATCAAGGATATATTGAAATAACAAAACAAGATAATCAATATTTGATTGAATTTATGTATAATTATGCGAAGATAGAGGCACTAGTAGATGAAAGTGATATTGAAGAAGTAATTTTAAATGCTTCATACATTTTATCTACAATAAAATACAACGATAATGTTATAAAATTGATGTTAGATGAAGATTTTTTTACTAATAAAGAAGAAAAGTATAATGTCTTTTCATCAAGTGAATATACAAGCAATTAAGACTACGATGATTAAAAATGAGGTGACTGAAAGATGAGTTTAATCGATAAAGTTAAAAATTTATTTAGTGATGAGATAGAAGATGAACCAGTTAAAAAAGAAGTAATAAAGGTAGAGATTCCATCTCCAACTAAAGAAAATAAACCTATTGATAATGAAATAACAGATAACGAAACAATTAAAAAAGAAGAGAAAGTAAATTTTCCTGTTTATTTTGATGATAAAGATTTTGATACGATGGATTATAAACCTAAAGAGAAAGAACCTATTAAATCAAGTTATATGCTTAAAAAACCAAAAGAAGAAAAAAAACCATTTAAACCTTCACCAATTATTTCACCAGTATATGGAGTTCTAGATAAAAATTATAGTAAAGATGATATTAAAACTAAAAATCATAATAAAGAGACTCCATTATATCGTTCTAAACAAATAACGATTGATGAAGTTAGAAAGAAAGCTTATGGTACTCTAGAACAAGATTTGGAAGATGTTATGTCATTTGCTAATGGAGCTGACGAAGATATTAAAATTAATAATTTTGAAGATGATACTATTGATATTTTTGAAGAATTGGATCACGCAGAAGAAGAAAAACTACATAATGATGAAATAAATTACAATAATTTGGGTATTACTATAGAAGAAGCAGAAAAAAAACAAGCACTTAATGATGAAGAAGAAATTAAAGAGATGTTTGAAGAAGACAAGAACTTAACTGAAGGAGATTTATTTGATTTAATTGATTCAATGTATGAGAAAGGGGAACATAGTGATGAATGATATGTTAGAAATATTACCTGTCATACTATATATATGTGCTATCATATTATTAATTGTCTTAAATGTTTTAGCTATTAGATTAATTAAAACTTTAGGAAAAGTTGACAAAACAATCGAAGAAGTAAATGATAAAGTTGGTAAACTAAACTCACTATTTAATTTAGTTGATAGTGCAGCTGATGCTGTATCAATGGTTAGTGACCGTTTTGTTAATGTTATTTCAAACAAAGTATTAAAATTTTTTTCAAAAAAAAAGAAGAAAAAAAAGGAGGAAGAATATGAGTAAGAAAAAAGGATTTGGAAAATTTATTGTTGGGGCTTCGCTAGGAGCTGCGTTAGGAGTTTTATTTGCTCCTAAAAAAGGTAGTGAAACAAGACGTGAGCTTAAAGTTAAAATGGATGAGTTATTAGCCAAAGTAAAAGATATTGATTTGGAAGATGTTAAAGATAACATTGAAGACAAGATATTTGAAATTAAAGAAGAGCTTGCCGATTTAGACAAAGAAAAGGTTTTAAAAATTGCGGAAAAGAAAGCTAAACAAATCCAAAAAAAAGCTGAAGAATTAGTTGATTATGCTATTGAAAAAGGAACTCCTGTTTTAGAAAAAACAGCTAACTCAGTTCGTGAAAAAGCGGTCGAAGTAACTAAAGAAGTATTAAAAAAATTAGAAAAAGAAAGCAAATAATACTGTTATAAAACAGTGTTTAGGCTGTTAACATCATAGTAATGTTAACAGTTTTTATTTATCATACTTAATAATGTAGTGAAATTAAAAAAGATAAGAATTTTTCCCAATAATATTTTAACAAATAGTTATTGATTACTTATCTTTTTTTGTAAAATATAAAATATATATTTATCTTGAACTCAATAAATGCTATAATGATTATAGTTGGTGGTTTCATGAGAAAATATGGATGGTTTATTTTACTTCTTTTTTTTATAACAGGCTGTAGTAATGAAAAAACAGTTGATAATCAAATTGATATTGAATATAGTGGTGATTATTATCAAATCTATGAACCTTATAAGGCAAGTGTTGGTAATAATTATGTGGTTAACAATGTTCTAAGCAATTATGATAAAGATGTTGCTTCAGAATCACTAATGGCTTTATCAACTAATTATTTCAGTGTTAATAATTCGCTTTATCAAGAAGGTCAATATCTATCAACAACTGATTTACAAGAGTTACTTAGTACTGAGCAACTTAATGATGCGGCAACATTGACAATTGATAATATTAAAATTACTCCAACTTATGTAACAACTATTTATGAGCAAGATTATTTGGCCAGTAATGGTAATTTAAAGGGAATATCACTAGGTATTATTTTAAATCCTTATCAAGCTTATCAAAATAGTTATGGCACTTATAATTATAAAACAATTGCTGAGGAAGAAGTATTGTCTTTTGGCAAAGAAGCTGCAAAAAAACTTATTGCTTACATGAGAAGTAAAGAAGGGTTAAGCGAAGTAAAAATATTAATATCGCTTTATCTTCAACCTAAGCCAAGTTCAATTGACAAGGGCACTTTCAAAGCTGTCACCACGACAACAAATGACGCCCTAAATTTTACAACAATAAATTGCCAGTATGAGCTTATTACTTCTGATTATGTTAATACTAATGATACTGCTTTATATACCGCTTTTATCGTATTAGAAGAAAGCCTTAAGGATACGTTTAGTAAACTATATATAAGTGGTGAAGTTTTATACAAAAATGATACTTCACAAATGATATGTATAACAGTAGGTTCAAGTAGTTTAAATAAAAGTGAGATATTATATATAACGCAAAATATTAGTGAAAATTTATTATCTAATTTTACTAATGAAGTAAGTATTAATATTTATATAAAAAGTGGTAGTGATTTAAAAGCTTTAGTTACTAGGGAAAGAAATACAAGTAAAAGTAATATAACAATAATAGGAGAGTGAATATATGGAAAAAATGAGCCAAGAAAAAGTCTTACACGTTGCTAAATTAGCAAAACTGGAAGTCAAAGAAGAAGAAATCGAAAAATATAGTGTACAATTATATGATATCTTAAGTGAAATAGAAAAAATTGTTAAAGTGGATATTGCTCCTGAATTAAACATTTTAATATCGCCAACTTTCAATCATGATTGTTATCGCGACATAGATAAAATGCCACTATCAAAAGAAGAAGTATTTAAAAATGCTGGAAGCCATGATGATGATTATATTATAGTACCGAAGGTGATTGAATGAGCAAATATTTAGATTTAAGTATCATAGATATAAATAAAAAATTAAAAGCAAAAGAAATAAAACCAATCGATTTAATTAATGAGGTTTTTGAAAGAATAGGCTTTAATAACTTAAATGCTTTTATTACTTTAAATAAAGAAGAAGCTATTAAACAAGCCTTAGCTTTAGAAAACAAAGAAGTTGATAATCTTCTATTTGGTATTCCGATTGCTATTAAAGATAATATTGTAACAAAAAATTTGAAAACAACATGTGCTTCACATATGCTTGATAACTTTATTCCTGTTTATGATGCTACTGTTGTCAAAAAGATTAAAGAAAAAAATATGATTATTATTGGTAAGACTAATATGGATGAATTTGCTATGGGATCAACTGGGGAAACAAGTTATTACAAACCAGCGGTTAACCCTTGGAATAATAAAAAAGTACCTGGTGGTAGTAGCAGTGGTAGCGCAGCAGCAGTTTGTAGTCGTATTGTCCCTCTCGCACTTGGTTCTGATACCGGTGGAAGTATTCGTCAGCCAGCTAGTTTTTGTGGTTTAGTTGGATTAAAACCAACGTATGGAAGAGTATCTCGCTATGGTTTAATTGCTTTTGCATCAAGTTTAGATCAAATTGGACCAATGACAAGAAATGTTTATGAAAATGCTGCTTTACTTAATATTATAAGTGGTGAAGATGATAATGATCTAACTTCGTCAAGTAATAAAGTACCTGATTTTACTAGTTATATGCATCAAGATATTAAAGATTTAAAAGTAGCAATTCCAAATTACTATATGTCTGATCAAATAGATAAAGATGTCAGAGACAATGTAACAAAAATAGCAAGCATGTTAACAAAGCAAGGAGTTACTATCGATTATATTGATATTGATTACTTAGAATACGCCATTCCTTTATATCAAGTTATTGCTTTAGGAGAAGCTAGCAGTAATCTTGCTCGTTTTGATGGTATTCGTTATGGGCATGTTACAGATTCTTTTACTAATACTGAGGAACTATATCAAAAGAGCCGCGCTGAAGGATTTGGTAGAGAAGTAAAACGTCGTATCATGATTGGTTCATATATTTTAAGTGGTGAGAATGCTGATACGTATTATGATAAAGCCTTAAAAGTAAGAGAAGCTTTAACTAATAGTTTTAAACAAGTTTTCACTAAATATGATTTAATTATTGGGCCAACTAACACTAATGTGGCCTATGATTTAGGAATTAAAAGTGATGATGCCTTAAAGAGCTTCTACGATGATCTTTTAACTATACCTGTCAATATGGCAGGCTTACCAGCTATGTCTTTACCAATTGGCTTTAATAATGAACACTTACCAATTGGTTTACATATTGTTGGCAATTATTACGATGAAGGCGCTATATATAAGTTAGCTTCTTATATTGAAAAAGAACTTGATTTATCATTAAATCCAGGGGGTGATGATTTATGTTAGTACCAACTATCGGTATTGAAATTCATGTCGAATTAAAAAGTAAGAAAAAAGTTTTTTCACCAAGTATTAATAATTTTAATGATGACGCTAATACTAATGTTGATGTTATTGACATGGGTTATCCTGGATCATTACCACTTTTAAATAAAGAAGTTGTTAATATGGCTTTACAAGCAGCACTTGCTTTTAATTGTCAAATTAATCAGTTAATGCATTTTGATCGCAAAAACTATTTTTATCCTGATTTACCTAAAGGTTATCAAATAACTCAAAAAGATACACCAATTGGGTTTGATGGTTATGTGGAAATAGAAGTAGATGGATTAAAGAAAAAAATAGGCATTGAAAGAATTCACATTGAAGAAGATACTTGTAAAAGTATTCATAGTAATGATAAAACATATCTTAATTTTAATAGAGCGGGTGTTCCTTTAATTGAAATTGTTTCGAAGCCAGAAATAACAAATGAGAAAGAAGCTGTAGCTTATATTGAAGCCATTAGAGAAATACTATTATATTTAGGCATCAGTGATGTTAAAATTGAAGAAGGCAGTATGAGGTGTGATGCTAATGTTTCTCTAAAAGAAGAAGACAGTTCTGTTTTTGGAACTAAAGTTGAAGTTAAAAACATTGGCTCTATTAGTAATGTTGCTTTAAGTATCTCTTATGAGATAGAAAGACAGAAAGCCTTGTTAATGAGCAATGAAACCATTTATGAACAAACGAGACGTTTTGATGATAAAACAAGGCAAACCATTTTAATGCGTACTAAAGAAACAGGCAATGATTATCGTTACTTTCCAGAACCAGACATTCCTTATGTTAATATTAGTGAAGATCATATAAGTAGTGTTAAAAATAATTTACCTGTTTTGCCAAATGAGTATCGCATAGAATATCAAGCTTTAGGACTTAATAATAATTATATTAAAACTTTAATAGGTAATATAGAATTAAATAGTTATTATAGAAAATTTATAAGTAAAATTAATCCGATAATATGTGCTAATATAATAACTGGAGAATTACTTAGTTACTTAAATAAAAATAAATTAACAATTAAGGACATAGTATTAAGTGATGAAGAATTAATTAAATTAGTTAATATGATTGAAGAAGGAACATTATCTTCTAAACAATTGAAAGAAGTTTTACCTATTTTATTAGAAACAGACGATTTATTAGAAGACATCCTTGAAAAACAAGGTATTAAACAAATAAGTAATGAAACACAGTTGAATGGTATTATTAGTAAAATTGTTAATGCTAATCCTTCATCAATTAAAGATTATAAAGAAGGAAAAGATAGAGCCATTAAGTATTTAATGGGGCAAATTATGAAAGAAACAAAAGGGCAAGCTAATCCTAAATTAGCTAATGATATTTTAGTAGCCATTTTGAAAGAACAGTAATTTGCTAAAAAAAGAAAAATATAGTATAATGTTTTCGCAATTGAGGTGAAAAAATGACAAGCTTGAAAAAATATCGTGGTTTAATTATTATATTAACTTGTATTTTAATTTTACTACTTGTTTTTGTTTTTGCCATTGATTCGTTAGTGACTGATGGCTCAGAAACTGTTTATGGGACTCGTTTAGAAGGTATTGAAGCTGTAGCTATTACAGGTGATCGCCTAGTTGTCATTTCCACTAAATTAAAAGATAATGATAACGTAGTAGATGCCAATACTTATATAACTGGTCGTATTGTTAAAATAATAATTGAAGTTAATTCCGATGTCACCTATGTAACTTCTAAATCTATTATTGAAAATATAATGACTATGTTTTCTGAAGATGAACAAGCTTATTATGATTTTGAAGCATATGTTACTTGTCATGATGAAGAGGACGAATTATATCCAATTATTGGGTATAAACATAAGACCAGTCTTAATTTTAATTGGACTAATAACAGTTAGTGAGGATGTATAATGAAAAACAAAAAAATTATTATTGTTTCTATCATTGTGATTTTATTAATCATAAGTGGTGGATACTATATTTTAACTAAAGAAAATTCTAAAACAACTTTAAACTTATTAGAAAAAAAATGGATTGAAGATAATAAAAATACGATTGTTGATTTTGGTATTACTAATAATATTCCGGTTTTTAGTTATAGTGGTAAAGGAATCATATTTGATTTTTTAACATCATTAGAAAATGATACCGAATTAGAATTTAATAAAGTATCGTATCAGTTAAGTGATAATGTTACTTCTGAGTATTCTTTTAAAGTAACTGACGAAGTATCTGATAATGACATTGTCATATATGAAGATAACTATGCTTTAATTACTAAAAGTGTAATCAAATATGACTCATTAGAAGCTATTACTAATTTAAATATTGGTGTTTTAGAAGATGATTTAGACTTGGTTAATGAATATTTAAATACTAATGCTAATATTACTATCAAAACTTATAAAAAAGTTGATGATTTAGTAAATGATATTGTAAGTGAAGAAGCTATTAACGCTATTATTTTACCAAAAAGTATTTATTTAGAACAAATAGTAAGTAATGATTTATCTGTTGCTTATAATATAACGGAAATGATTAAGTATTATGTATTAGAACTAGGAAATACTGAAAAATTAAATATTATTTTAACTAAATACTATCAAAAATGGTCCAAAGAAAATTATGAAAATTTATTCAATACTTATTTTACAAATAATTATTTTAGTTATGCAGGTGTTGATGATAAAGAAATCGTCAAGTTTAGAAGTAAAAGATATAGTTATGGACTTGTAGAAAATAAACCTTATGATACTATTATTAATAATAAACTTTATGGTATTAATAGTGATATTATCAAATCTTTTGCTGCTTTAGCTAATATTGAAATAAGTTATAATACTTTTGATAACACTAGTTCACTTTTAAAAGTATTTAATGCTAACGAAATAGATTTTATGTTCAATTATAATGCTAATAATACATATTTGATGGATGTTTATGAAACAGTTTCAAATTATGATGAAGATGTTGTTATCGTATCAAATATAAGTAATGATATTACTATTAATTCATTACAATCTTTAGATGATAAAAATGTTTTAGCTTTAAATGGCAGTCAAATAGCTAGTTATCTAAGTGAACAAGGAATAAGCGTTAAAAACTATGAAACAATGGATGAACTTATTAATAGTATTGACAAAAATAGTATTATAGCGCTTGATAAGATAACATATAGTTACTATGCAAAGCAAAAATTAAATAATTATAAAATTGACTATGCATTTACATTAAATAGTGACTATAAATTTGTTATTCGTGATATTCAAGATAATGAATTGTTTATTAATTATTTCAATTTCTATTTAGGTTTTATTAATGAAACGAGTTTCATAAACAATGCTTATTTAGAATTATATAGTGTTAAAATTAATAATTTTAGTATTATCAATATATTAGAGTATTTAAGTCTTGTTTTAATAACAAGTGGTTTAACTATTATGTTTTTGAAAAGAAAACCGAAGATAAAAGATAAGAAGATAACTAAAGAAGGTAAACTTAAATATATTGATCAGTTAACTTCATTAAAAAATCGTAATTATTTGAATGATAATATTGAATCTTGGGATAATAGTGAAATATATCCTCAAACGATAATAATCGTCGATTTGAATAATATTGCGTATATTAATGATAATTATGGTCATAATGAAGGTGATAAGGTAATTAGAGAAGCTGCTAATATCTTAATCAGAAATCAAGTTGAAAATAGTGATATTATTAGAACTAACGGTAATGAATTTTTACTTTATTTAGTTGGTTATGATGAAAAACAAATTGTTGCTTATATGAGAAAATTAAGTAAAGATTTTAAGGAAATATCACATGGCTTTGGTGCTGCCTTAGGATATAGTGTTATTACTGATGGTATCAAAACTATTGATGATGCCGTTAATGAAGCTACAGCAGCAATGAGAGATAATAAAGAAGGATTTAATAATTAGAGGAGTAATATGGAATTAATAAAGAGCAAATTTAAATTTTTATTAGCGATTGTCAAAAAACCAGAAATGCGTATTTTGCCAGCTAATTTAGCATTTTTTCTTGTTTTATCTATTATTCCAACATTAACGCTAATTGGTTATATTGCTTCTTTTTTTTCTGTTTCTATTGATACTTTAACAAGTTTTATGAATAATACCTTTCCTAGTGAAGTTAGTGACATTTTGATACCTTTTATAGATGGTGAAGGAATTGACTTTAGTGTTGGGTTTTTTATGATTACTGGTTTTATTTTAGCGTCTAATGGGCCACATTCTATTATTATTGCTTCTAATACTTTGTATAGTACTGAGAATGCTAATTATATTAATAGACGTATAAAATCTTTTATTTTATCCATAATATTAGTGATTTTATTAGTGTTCATTATTGTCGTACTAGGATTTGGTAATATGATAGTAAAAGCTATTATGGATATGGATTTTTTAAAGAATATTAGTGATAATTTATATT
>JAQUUG010000029.1 GCA_028693965.1 Bacilli bacterium | reverse complement strand
ATGACAATGAAATAAACATTGACATTAAAGATAGTGATTTAAAAATAGATGTTTATCGTAGTAGTGGAGCCGGTGGGCAAAGTGTAAATACAACGGATAGTGCTGTTCGAATCACTCATTTACCAACGAAAACTGTGGTAACATGTCAAAACGAACGTAGTCAAATTCAAAATAAAGAAAAAGCCATGGAAATTTTAAAAAACAAATTGTATCAATTAGAGGTAGAAAAACGGGAAAATGATATAAAAAAAATAAAAGGTGATATTGATGCTATTAATTTTGGATCACAAATTAGAAGTTATGTAATGCATCCTTATTCGTTAGTTAAAGATCATCGCACTAATGCTGAAGATGTTAATGTTTTGAAAGTTTTAGATGGAGACATAGATGTTTTCATTAATGCATATTTGAAAAGAGGTAAATAGATGTTATTTAAAAAGAAAGAAGAACTATCAATTTTAAAAGAAATTACGGGTAAAAATAAACTAGGACGTTTTTTGGAACTAATTATTGGTTTATTAATATTATCATTATCATTTAATTTATTTATTTTGCCTTTAAAAATTACTTATGGGGTAAGTGGTATTGCTATTATAATTAATAATTTTTACAATATTGATCCATCTTTACTTATCTTACTTTTTTCATTTATCCTTTTAGTAATTAGTTATCTTTTCTTAGGAAAAGAGGCAACCAAAAGGACCATTTTAGGGTCACTTCTTTATCCTCTATTTGTTAAATTGACAGCTAATATTACGGGTTTTATTGATTTGGGGACATCTGACACCATTATTTTAGTATTGTTTGGTGCGGTAACAACTGGATTTGGATTGGGTATTATTTTTAAATCTGGATATACAACAGGGGGTACTGATATTTTAAATCAAATAGTTTCAAAGTATTTTAAGGTATCACTTGGTAATTCGATGTTTTTTACAGATGGTATTATAATATTAAGCGGTGTTTTTGTATTTGGATATATAAAATTGATGTACTCTATCTTAACATTATACATTATAAGTATTATGACCGATAAAGTTGTCTTAGGTATTTCGCAATCTAAAACGTTCTTTATTGTAACAGAACATGAGACGGCTATTAAAAGATTTATTACCAATGAACTTAAACATGGTGTAACTGTTTTTGATGCTAGAGGAGGCTTTACAGGAAACAAACAAAAGGTAATTATGTGCATTATTCCAACTGATAAATATTTTCTTTTTAAGGAAGGAATTAATCGAATAGATAATAAGGCATTCTTTATTGCTCTAGATGCTTATGAAGCTTCAGGTGGAGCGTAAAATGATTGCTTTTGATTACAAAAAGTAGTATAATTGAAAAGGTGGTAGAAAATGAGTTTAATAAGAATTATTGATGCCAATAAGAAATATCCGAATGGGGTAACAGCCGTTTATGATGTATCTTTATCTATTAATAAAGGAGAATTTGTCTTTATTATTGGTTCAACTGGTTGTGGAAAATCAACTTTAGTTAAAATGATATATAGAGAAGTGAAACCAACTAGTGGGAAAATATTAGTTGGTGGTGTTGACGTTGCTAAACTTAGAAATAGTAGAGTTTATAAAATAAGACGTAAAATAGGCGTTGTTTATCAAGATTTTAAACTTTTGAATCAGTCAACGGTATATGAAAATGTTGCTTTTGCTTTAGAGGTATTAGGACTACCAAAAAGTGAAATTCATCCAAAAGTGTTAAAAGCTTTAGATTTAGTAGGCTTAAAAGGAAAAGTTAAACAATATCCTAATCAATTATCTGGTGGTGAACAACAAAGAGTTGCGATAGCTAGAGCTATTGTCAATGGACCTAAAATACTAATATGTGATGAACCTACTGGAAATTTAGATGAAAAAACTAGTTTTGAAATTATGAAGGTATTAGAAGAAATCAACAAATTAGGAACAACTGTTATTATGGTTACCCATGATCATGAAATAGTAGAAAAGATGCAAAAAAGAGTAATCAGATTAGATGCTGGAAGATTATTAAAAGATTATAGTGAAGGGACGTATCAAAATGAAAGCAATTAGGATTTTAGGACGAAGCATAAGAGATTCATTTAAAAGTGTTTTTCGTAATTTTGCTCTTTCTTTAGCATCTATTTCCTGCATTGTTATTACTTTAATAGTAGTCTCTATTTCAATTATACTAACATATAATGTTAATAATTTTGCTACTCTAGTAGAAAAAGATGTGACTATTGTTGTTTTTTTAGATACTGATGTAACTGATGATGAAATAAGAGATATTGAAGAAGATATTAATAAATTAAGTAATATTGAAACTTGTACATTTCAATCTAAAACGGAAATAGCTTCTGATATGATGGAATCGTCAAGTGAACTTAAAGCCATATTAGAACAATATACTGATGAAACAAACCCATTACAAGATACTTTTAAAGTTAAAGTAACAGATATTGAAAAAATAAAAGATGTAGCTGATGCGATTAAAGAAATGGATAAAGTTTCCGTTGTCAAATATGGTGAAGACATGATTGAACAATTAGTTTCCGTTTTTGATATTGTTAAAAATGTTAGTATTGGAATGGTAATAGCATTGATTCTGGTAACAGCTTTCTTAATTTCCAATACTATTAAAATAACAATATTCTCAAGACGTCGCCAAATAGAAATTATGCGTTTAGTTGGAGCATCTAATCTTAACATTAGAATACCTTTTATTATCGAAGGATTCTTTCTTGGCGCTTTAGGATCTATTATTCCAATCGTAGCTACATGTTATGGTTATACAGCTTTATATGATAATTTTGATGGTCAATTGTTTTCACCATTTATTAAATTAATTGAACCATCACCATTTATTTATCAAATATCGCTTTTACTATTAGTAATTGGCGTAATGGTAGGTATGATAGGTAGTGCTTTAGCAGTTCGTAAACATTTGAAGATATAAGGAGCATAGCTCCTTTTTTTTCGACATTTATATTTTTGTATCTAGCTTAATATTAATAAAGGTGATATAATGAAAGTGAAAGTAATTGATGAAAATCATGAAAAAGATTTAGAAAATGCTATTAATAAATTTTTAGAAGAATTAGAGGGCGAAGTTATTGATATTAAATATCAGGTTGCTTTGGCGGCTTACGGTGAAGAACAAATATTTTGTTTTTCAGCGCTCATTGTTTATCAAAAGTAAGGTTGTGAAGAATGAAAAAAAGTAGTTTCTTAGAAGGCGCAATGATTGCTACTGTAGCTATTGTTATATGTAAAATCATTGGGCTTATTTATGTTATCCCATTTTACAGTATCATTGGTGATCAAGGTGGTGCTTTATATGGGTATGCTTATTCGATATATGCCATTTTTCTTAGTTTATCAACTAGTGGCATTCCTATTGCTATTAGTAAAATAGTTAGCGAATATAATGCACTAGAATATTATAATACTAAAGAAAGAGCTTATAAAGTTGGACTAAAAATAATTAGTTTATTAGGAGGTTTTTTCTTTGCTATACTAATGATTTTTGCAACACCTATTGCTCATATGATTTTGGGCAATTTAGAGGGTGGTAATACTGTTTCTGGGGTTGCTTTAGTAATTAGAATAATTTCTACAACGCTACTAATCGTGCCTGTTTTAAGTGTTACTAAAGGTTATTTACAAGGTCATAATTTTATTGCTCCATCAAGTATTTCTAATGTTATTGAGCAGGTAGTTAGAGTATTGGTTATTGTTTTAGGAAGTTTTTTAGCTCTTAAAGTATTTAATACATCTTTAGAAATAGCTGTTAGTATTGCTGTTTTTGGAGCAACAATTGGAGCAGTAACGGCCTATTTATATTTAAGAAAGAAAATTAAAAAAAATCATCTTCATCAAAGTGTTCCTGTAACTAGAGCCGAAGCTAAAATAACGGAAAAAGATATTGTTAAAAAAATTATTTTTTATGCATTACCATTTGTCATGATTGATTTAATAAACTCGGCTTATGGAACTGTTGATACGGCTACTGTGGTAAGTACGATGGTAAAACTAGGCTTTAATAATATTGCCGAGACAACCATTGGTGTTCTAACAACTTGGGGAACCAAGCTAAATATGATTATTATTTCTATTTCTCTTGGAATTACCGTTAGTCTCATACCAAGTATTGCTAAAAGCAATATTAAGAAGGATATGTCTGATGTTTCAAAAAAAATCAATCAAACACTTCAAGCTTTGTTAATTATTTGCTTGCCGATGACCGTTGGGCTTAGCTTTTTAGCGCAACCTGTTTGGGTTAGCTTTTATAGTTATAATGAAACTAGTATTGCTATTTTTTCTATATATATTTTTGCCTCTTTGTCTTATTCTTTTTATATGATTTTAATTAATACAGCGCAGACATTAAATGATACTAAGCTAGCTTTAGGAACTATTTTAGTTAGTTTTACTGGTAAAGTATTACTTAATATTCCTATGATGTATTTGTGTCAAAAAATTGGTATAGCTGTTTATTATGGACCAGTTATTACAACTTTATTAACACAAGCTTTAAGTATTATTTTTGTCCTTGTTAAATTATCTACTAAATATCATATTCACTATACGAGTACCTTGTATAATGGGTTAAAAATAGTTTTATCAACATTAATAATGATAGTCGTATTAAAGATAACTAATTTATTTATACCAATTGATTCATTAACAAGAAAAGGAGCATTATTAGAAATATTTATTTACGCTATAGTAGGTGGTTTAACTTATATAGGACTTATATATAAAAGTGGGTTAATTACTGATATTTTTGGGATAAACTTTTTAAAAAATATTACTAAAAAAATACCTTTTATTAAAAGATAAATACCTTTTTATCTTTTTTTGTTGATTAAAATGACTTATTTTATTCCACAATTAGAATATGATATATATATAGGAGCGTGGAATATGTTTAGTAATTTTACTGAAGAAGCAAGAAAAATATTAGTAGAAGCAAAAAAAGAAATGTATGAATTAAGGCATCCTTATGTAGGAAGTGAACACTTACTTTTAGCTATTTTAAAAGAAGATTCTAGTATTAGTAGAAGGTTAAAAGAATATGATTTAGATTACGATATTTTTAAAAAGGAAATCATTAGTATTATTGGGTTAGGAAGCAAACCAAGTGATTGGTTTTTATATACACCATTACTAAGACGAATTTTAGAAAATGCAGTGATTGAAAGTAAAGAACATAATAATAATGAAGTAACAATAGAACATTTATTTGCTTCTCTTTTAGAAGAAGGAGAAGGGGTAGCCATTAGAATTATGATGGGACTTAAAATTGATATTGATGAAATATATAGTGAGTTTACTACTAAAAATATTAATTATAAAAAGAAGAAAAATCGTAAATTATTATTAGAAGAATTAGGTAATGATTTAACTAATAAGGCATTAAATAATGAACTTGATCCAGTAATAGGTAGAGAAAAAGAAATAAAAAGAGTTTTAGAAATATTATCAAGGCGAACAAAAAATAATCCTCTTTTAATTGGAGAAGCCGGAGTAGGTAAAACAGCAATTGTAGAAGAACTTAGTAGGCTGATTGTCAGTGGTGATGTACCAAGACCATTAAAAAATAAAAGAATTATTAGTTTAGATATGGCAACAACGGTAGCTGGAACTAAATATCGTGGTGAATTTGAAGAACGAGTTAGCAAAATATTAAAAGAAATAGAAGAAAATAATGATATTATTTTATTTATAGATGAGATTCATACATTAGTCGGAGCTGGTGGGGCCGAAGGCGCAATAGACGCTTCTAATATTTTTAAACCCGCTTTAGCGCGTAATAAATTAAGATGTATTGGCGCTACTACAATAGATGAATATAAAAAATTTATTGAAAAAGATGGGGCTTTAGAAAGACGTTTTCAAAAAGTATTAATTAGTACACCTGATAATGATACTTTGAAAGCTATATTAAGTAATCTTAAAGATATATATGAAAAATATCATTATGTTAAAGTTAATGATGAAATTATAGATGACATTATAAGGTTATCCGAAAGATATATATATGATCGTAATCAGCCAGATAAAGCTATTGATTTACTTGATGAAGTATGTGCAAAAGTTAGTTTGAAAGAAAGTAAAGAAGTATCTGAGTATAATAAGCTTAATAAAAGTTTACAAAAACTTATTCAAGATAAAAAAGAAGCTATTATTAGAAATGATTTCGAGTTAGCTTCTACTTATAAAGATGAAGAAAATAGGTTGATGAATGAAATAAACAATTTAGAATTAGAATTATATAAAAATAATGTAAAAGAAGTGACAAAAGAAGATGTGGCAGAAGTTATTAACATTAAAACAGGAATACCGGTTTATGAATTATTAAATGATAATATTAAAATTATTAATCAAATTGAAACAAGTATCAATGATCAGATAATTGGTCAAAAACAAGCAAAAGAAGAGATAATAAATATTGCTAAAAGAATAAAAATGGGCTTTAAAGATGATAATACACCTTATGGCATCATGTTTACTGGTTCTTCTGGCGTTGGAAAAACTAAATTAGCTAAAATATTTGGCGAAAATTTGGTTGGCAGTAAAAACGTTATTAAAATTGATATGAGCGAGTTTGTAGAAGGACATAGTACTAGTAAAATAGTAGGGGCACCTCCTGGTTATGTCGGGTATTCAGATAATCATAATATTCTAGATGAAATCAAGAATAAACCTTATTCGGTTTTAATTTTAGATGAGATAGAAAAGGCTAGTCCTAATGTAATTAATCTTTTCTTTCAAATTTTAGATGAAGGTAAGATAAAAGATGCTAGTGGTAGTATTGTTAGATTTGATAATGTTATTATCATAATGACTTCCAATATTGGTTTTATTGATAATAATATTGGTTTTAATAAAGTAAATAATGATGCTATTATGACTAAGTTAAAAGAAAATTTTTCGATTCCTTTTATTAATCGTCTTACTAATATTGTTATTTTTGATAAAATTACTAAAGAAGAAGTAAAAGTAATTATTAACAAACAATTAGAAGTTACCAAAAGCAAATATTTAAATAAAGGTATCACCTTATCTTATACAGAAAATATTGTTGAAGAAATATTAGAGTTATCTAATTATGATGAATTTGGTGCTCGCAGGATTGATATGATCATTAAAAATTATGTGGAAAAAGTATTAATTGAGGCTGTTATTGGTGGCAAGAAAAAGTTAAAAATTGACTCAATTAAAAAAATAACAACTTTGTGCTAATAATGTGTTAAAAAAAAATAAAAATTTAAAAAGTATGTTATAATATTATTGGTGATGAACGATGCCTAATAAAGATGATATATTTTCTAAACTAGATGGTAATAAAAATTTAACACCCGATAAGAAAGAAACACTTAAAGAGAGAATTGCTTTAATTGATAAATTTATGAAAAGTAAGATATCATCAACATTTTCTTTAGCTGGTTTGGAACAATTAACTGGTGAATTGACTTTTGATGATAATGTTGATTTAGGAGATCGTGAAGTTATTAACTTTAGCTTTTTCGAAAAAAGTATATCCGTTTCAAATCGATTTGATACAAAAGATCCAGATTATCGATATTTATTAACTCATACATTATTAATAATGAATATGAGGGGTAATCGTGATGACAATGATGCTTATGGACAAAATATAGGGCTTAACGTAGGAATTGCTTCACAGTGCGCTAAAATAATAGATGAAGGTAATGTTAGTAATTTTGGCTATGAACCTTTTAGAGATGAAGAAATATCTTTTAATTTATTATCTTCAATTGTAGGAGTAGATATTTTAATTGATATGTTTGTTAGAAATAATCCAACTGTTTTAGTTGATGCTTTATTAGAAATGAAATATGATCGAAGTGAAATTTTTGAATTAATAAATACTATTAATGCTAATTATGATAATTTAATCAATAACCCTAATGCACCTAGTAAACTTGGTGACATTCAGATATTATTAGCACAAATGTTATTTAGAAAAAATGATCTTACAGATATTGATATAAGTACTTTTAGACTTAACATGATTGATAGTCCAAATCAATATGATGATGTTTTGTATCCAAATATAGAAAAAAGTATTGATGTTTTTGATGATTTGAAAAAAGAACATGATAAAAACCTTACAAGATAAGTATAAACTTATCTTTTTTTCTTTAAAAAAAAGGTAGATTATGTTAAAATGTTAATAGGTGATAAAAATGGAAAAAGTAAGAACAAGGTTCGCACCTTCACCAACTGGCTATATGCATGTTGGTAATTTAAGAAGTGCAATATTTGCCTATTTAGTGGCAAAACATAATAATGGAGATTTTTTACTTAGAATTGAAGATACTGATCAAACAAGACAAGTAGAAGGAGCTGTTGATTTTATTGTTAACACTTTAAATCTTTGTGGTTTAACGCCCGATGAAGGACCTAATCATCCTGGTAATTATGGTCCATATGTACAAAGTGAGAGATTATCAATCTATCAAGAATATGCTCAAAAATTAATAGAAATGGGAAAAGCCTATTATTGCTTTTGTGATGAAGAAAGATTAACTAAATTAAGAGAAAAAGCTGATTTGGAAAAAATACCATTTTTATATGATGGACATTGTAAAAACTTAAGTAAAGAAGAAATTGCAACCAGATTAAAAAATGGTGAAAAATATGTTATTAGACAAGCGATGCCAAAAGATGGTGTTAGTGAATATGAAGATATTGTTTATGGTAAAATTACTGTTGAAAACAAACTTTTAGAAGATCAGATTTTACTGAAATCAGATGGCTATCCTACTTATAACTTTGCTAATGTTATTGATGATCATTTGATGGAAATATCACATGTTATAAGAGGCAATGAATATTTGATGGCAACTCCTAAATATAACCATTTATATGATTCATTTGGATGGGAAAAGCCCGTTTATATTCATTTACCAATGGTTAATGGTGGTGATGGTAAAAAATTAAGTAAACGCCATGGTTCGGCTTCTTTTATGGATTTGTATGATGATGGTTATTTACCTGAAGCTGTGGTTAATTATTTATCTTTATTAGGTTGGACGCCAGAAACAACGGATGAAGTATTTACATTAGAAGAATTAATTAAATATTTTGATCCTAAGAGAATCAATAAATCACCAGCTATATATGATGTTAAAAAATTGAATTGGATTAATGCTCATTATATGAAAAAATTATCTATTAATCAATTACTAGCTATCACAGTACCTCACTTAGAAAATGCTTATGATTTGTCTGATAAAAATAAGCAGTGGATTGAAAAATTAGTTTCTATATATCAAAATCATATATCATATGGTAAAGAAATAGTCGATGTCACAGCTTTGTTTTTTAAAGATCATATTAGTTTAGATGATGAATGTCGAGATTTTTTAAGTCAAGATGGTGTTAATAATTTAATTAATATTTTTAAAGAAGAAATTGAAAATATTAAAGATTGGAATGTAGAAAATATCAATCAAGCAATAATTTTAGCTAAAGAAAAAAGTGGTATGAAAGGTAAGATGCTTTATATGCCTATTAGAATTAAAGTGACAGGTCAAATGCATGGACCCGAATTGCCTGACACTATTTATCTGCTTGGTCAAAATATTGTTTTAAATAGATTAAACAAATAGAATGACTTGTCATTCTTTTTTTGATATAATTATTAAAGAGGTGAGTAAGTATGAAGAGGAAAACATTAATAATATTAACAGTTTTAATAATTCCTTTGATTATTATTTTAGTTTTTAAACAGATGGGTTTACTATATGGTTCGCAAACAGATTGGATTAGTCAGCATATCGTTATTGCTGATTACTTCCGTAGTTATTTCTATGAAACGGGGCATTTATTTCCTGATTTGTCATTAAATATTGGAGCAGGACAAAATATTTTCAATTTTGCCTATTATGGCTTATTAAGTCCTATCATTTTAATTTCTTATTTATTACCATTTGTTGAAATGTCTTATTATATTGCTTATACATCATTGCTAGCAATTATTATTAGTTTTATTTTGATTAGAAAGTGGTTTTTAAATAATGGTTATAGTAAAAAAATAAGTTTAATAGTAGCAATATTGTTTCTTTTGGCAGGACCTATTATATATCATACACATCGTCATATTATGTTTATTAATTATTTTCCTTTTTTAATATTAGGATTAATGGGGATTGATAAATATTATCATGATAAAAAACCAGTTTTATTAATTATCAGTACGTTTCTAATAATTATAACCAGTTATTACTACAGTGTTATGAGTATTGCTACACTAGGCTTATATGCTTTATACAAATATTTAAAAAATAATGAAACAATTAATCCTTATAAATTAATAAATTACTTACTCAAGAATATTTTTTATATTTTAATTGGTATTATCATGGCAGCATTTTTATTATTACCACTAATTAATATCATTTTAACTAGTCGTAATGATATAGGTTTAGATGTCAGTATATTAGATTTACTAACACCAAATGTTGATGTTAGCTACTTTTTATATGATTCTTATTCTTTAGGATTTAGTGTTATCTTTATTATTAGTATTTTATACGGTTTTTTAAATAAGAAAAAGGAAAACATTATCTTGTCTTTATTTTTTATTATTATAACTATTATACCAATTTTTATATATATATTAAACGGTGGTTTATATATAAGAGCTAAAGTGTTAATTCCTTTAATCCCAGTAGCTTTATTATTAGTAGCTGATTTTTTGAAGATAGCGTACTTTAAGAATGTGAAAATTTATTTTTTCCTTCTTACTATAGTGGGAATAATTTGTAAGTGTGATTGCAGATATTATTTAGATATAGTAATATTATGGATCTTTTTCAGTTTAAGAAATAAAAATATGGTTTATTTTTTGTTGTTAATTGTTCCTTTTATTAACTTAGTGGTTGTTAATTATAATGATAGTTTAGTTAGTATAAGTGACTATAATAAATATAATAGTGGTGGTGCTTTAATAAAACAAGTTATTAATGCGGATGATTCTTATTACCGTTTTAATAATTTGAATAATACAATGCAAAATATTAATAAGATTTATAATAGTAAATATTATGCCACTTCCATTTATTCGTCAACATATAATTCTTTTTATTATAATTTTTATTATAACGTTTTTAATAATGCTTTTGAAGGACGTAATATTATTATGACAGCAACTACTGATAATATTTTGTTTCAAACTTATATGGGGGTTAAATACGTTATGACAACTGATGAAAACCTTTTGGGATATTCCTTAATCGCTAATGATGAAAATAATAATATTTATCAAAACAATAACGTTTTTCCACTTGGTTATGTAACAAGTAAAATAATTAACACATCAGATTTTGAAGAATTAACTTATCCTTATACGGTTAGCGCTATTATGAGCAGTGCGATTACAGATGATAACACCAATTACGACTTTGTTTCATCTATTGAAGAAATTAATCTTGATTATGAACTTGTTCATGGAGATGATTTATTAATAACTAATTATGATGATAATGTAGAAATTAACGCTCTTAATAAAGCAAGTATGATTATTAATTTAGAAGAAGCTATTGACAATCAAATTTTAATGATAGAATTTAATTTAAAAGAAGCTCAAACATGTAGTGAAGGCGATTTAAGTATTACCATTAATGGCATCAAAAACACTTTAACTTGTGAAGACTGGATATATAGTAATAATAATTATACTTTTAGTTATGTGGTTTCATCTAGTGAACCAATAAATAACTTAGTTGTTAGTTTTAGTAAAGGATTATATAAAATAGCGGACCTTAAAACTTATGTATGGGATTATGATGATGTTGTTTCCTTGACAAATGAAATAGATAAGTTTAATATTGAAACAATTGATAGTAATAGTACAATAACAGGTAATATAGACGTTAGTAAAAGTGGTTATTTTATTTTAACGATACCTTATGATGAAGGCTTTACTATTAAAGTTGATGG
>JAQUUG010000028.1 GCA_028693965.1 Bacilli bacterium | reverse complement strand
AAATTAAGCTTTTCAGGTTCAATCAGAGACATTAGTTCTCCTCTAGTTGTCACCTTTTTTGATATTTTAGTTAAACTAGCATGAATGAGTAATTCCCCACGATAATTCGTTTTATAACCTCTTGTTTCTGTTTTTTTTATTTTTTCTTTTATTAAGGTTGCAAAAGGTTCTCTTAAACTTAGTACTTTCATAAATAGTAGCTCCTAACAATATTATTATATTATATATAAAATAACAGTGCAAGCAAAAAAGACAATATTAATTGTCTTCAATATTAACTCTAGTATTGGAATTAGAATAAATTATGACATTAACTTCTGCAATTTTACTATAATTATATATTTTATCATCTTTTAAATCATCAATGACATAACCAATAATTTTTTTGATTTGGCTTCCTTTAACATAACCATTAATAATAATATCATCATCATTATATGATAATTCAAAATTAACTAAATCATCATAGTAAACAACTTCTATTTTAACTTGATCATCAGCAAGTGAGTCATCAATTAGATATTCCATGTTACCACCGGTATAATTATAAATATCAGGAATACTATCTATTGTCTCATAGTATATTTTACTTTCTAAAATATAGTCATATGTAGGTTTTTCATTGATATAATCAATACTAACAATCTTATCTAAGGTTAATAAACTACCAATAATGATTAGAGGAATGGCAACAATTAACGAATAAATTTTAGGAAATTTTTTATTGGTAATTAAATAATTTATAGCTTGTAATGCGTAACCAAAGATAATAATTAAACCAAACGTGATTAATATAGCGCCGATTAAGGTTAAACCTTTAAATATTAAATACACTAAGAATGACGCAAAAGAAATAAGTCCAAACAAAACAAATAGCAATGGAATATAAACCCATATAATTATCACTATTTTTAAAATATTTTTTAAAATGCTAGAAGTTCTGTCTTCTCTTACTGGTTCTACTTTTTTTTCTTTTTTAACATTTTTACTAGTTTTCACTTTTTTTATATCTATTTCTTCGTCATCATTTGTTTCTTTATTAAAATATTTTTTAAATACCATAATTCCTATTAATACACAGGTAATGATGTAAAAAGTCCATACTATTATCCCCCACATAACAATCAAAACACTATTTAAAGGATAAAAAATTACTAGTAACAATTCTTTACCAATTTGTTTTATGATGAAAAAAGGAATTTTAAGTAAAGCAAAAGCAATTAGAACTAAAAAAGCTTTAATAATAATTTCAAAGATTGTTTCAATTGATAGATTATCATTTTTAGTAATTTTTTCAGCTATATCTTTACTCAAATCAGCTAATTTAGAAGCTCCTTTTTTTATTAACGTTTCGCCATCTTTAACAAAATCGCCTACTTTATCTTCATTCTTTCCATAATCGGTATTAATTTTATAAGCATCTAATATTTCGCTGACAAGTTCTTCCATGTCTCCAAAATCAGCAACGGCTTCTTTTTCAGTTTGTCCTGTTTTAACTTTTTCTTCAATGATATTTTTATATTCTGAGATAATATCTTTACGTTCTTTTTCATTTAATATTTGTAATCTTTGTTCTAATTCTCTTAGAAACTTATTTTTTGTCATTATATACACTCTCCTTTATATATTTATTAACAGATGATTGAAAATCATTCCATGCTGTAAGTAAATTATCTAATCTTTCTTTTCCTAAAATAGTGATTTTATAATATTTTCTAGGTGGTCCTTCCGTTGATTCAACTAAATACGTTTCACAATACCGTTCATTAGTTAATCTTTTTAAAAGTGGATAAATAGTCCCATCGTTGACATCAACTACTTTTGATACTAAAGATATAAGTTCATAACCATACATATCTTTTTTGCTGACGGATACTAAAACAATAAGTTCTAATACACCTTTTTTAAACTGTATATTCATCTCTCACCTCTACCAAGAGTATACACTAGCTATATTACAATGTCAAGTACTAATTATAGTATATTAGCATAATAAAGAAAAAATGCTTATTTTTAAAGCATTTCAACAATATTAATGATTAATTTTTTTAATTTTGACTTGTGTATCCGGTGGTAAAGAATCAATATTTCTAAGCATTTGTATTAAATCTCCTAGAAATAGTAGAGATTCACTTCTAGCACCATTATAACTTAATCTCTTTTCTTTATCGGTATTAACATTTCCTAATTCTTTTTTATTTAATGCATTAATCATTTGTTTAGATAAATTAGCACGCAATACTTGATCTGTGTTAAGTCTTTGATTAATTTTATCCAAGTTTTCTAATATACCTTTATTTTTTATATATCCTAAATAAAATTTAAAATAAAGAATTAAATTTGCAACAGGTAAAATTGCAATAATCCCAGAAAGTAGCCAGTTTCCAGCACTTATAATTGGAATTAAAGTTAAAATAAGTAATATAATTCCTACAAAGAAAGATATTTTTTTAAACATAGTTAAGTTTTTTTGTTCTGTTACTATAGACTCCTTAACCCTATCATCTAAATGTCTAACTAATGTAATATTATTTTTCAAATTTGCTAATTTTTGATTCATGCAAAATGTTACCGTTACTGTTTCTCCTTCAATAATATACGATTCAATAAGTGCTCTTTCTGCTTGCTTTACTTTCATTTCTTTTTCTAATTCTTGGTATTCAAAACCTTCTCCCATAATTTCTCCTATCTAACTAAAGTTTTAACTTTAGTATATAATTCCTTTATTTTTTTGGGTTTCTTCAAGTCTTCCATTTATAAAATCAGCCATATTTTCTTTTGAAAACTCTTTACATTAACTTATTTATTATTTTTATGGAACTGTTCTACTTTTTTAGTAATACTACTATCATTTATATAATCATTAAAACTACACTCGATAGTAAAAGCCCTTTTACTACCTAATTCAATAACTTTATTTGCTATACTATCAATGAACTTATAATCATGAGAAGTAAATATTATTGATCCTTTATATGACATCAAACCATCATTGACAGCTTCAATTGATTCCAAATCTAAATGGTTAGTTGGTTGATCTAAAATCAAAAAGTTAGCATTACTAAGCATCAATTTAGAAAACATACATCTTACTTTTTCACCACCAGATAAGACATTTACTTTTTTTAGAACCGAATCGCCTGAAAAAAGCATACGACCTAGAAAACCACGTAAAAAACTCTCTGATTGATCTTTTGAATAGTTAGCAAGCCATTCAATTAAATTTCGATCACTTTCCTTAAAGTAATTATTATTATCAACAGGTAAATACGTTCTTTCAACTGTTTGTCCCCATTTTATCTCACCACTATCAGGTTCTATTTCTCCTGCTAATATCTTAAGTAATGTTGTTTTTGCAATATCATCGCCAAGTAAAATAACTTTATCATTATTGCCCATTTCAAAAGAAACATCATCAAGTACTTTAATACCATCAATTGTTTTTGAAATACTGCTTACTGACAAAACTTCTTTACCAAGAGGCCTGTTTATATTGACACTAATATAAGGGTATTTACGACTAGATGGTTTTATTTCATCTAAAGTAATTTTTTCTAAACTCTTTTTCCTTGAAGTAGCTTGTTTAGATTTGGAAGCATTAGCACTAAATCTAGCAATAAATGCTTCTAATTCTTTTATTTTTGCTTCCTTTTTCTTATTAGCATCTTCTGTTAATTTTAAAGCTAATTTACTTGATTCATACCAGAAATCATAATTACCAGGATATAATTTAGCTGTACCAAAATCAATGTCAACCATATGAGTACAAACATTATTTAAAAAATGACGGTCATGAGAAACAACAATGACGGTGTTTTCATAATTAATTAAAAATTCTTCTAACCATTTAATTGCCTTAAAATCCAAATCATTAGTAGGTTCATCCATAACTAGAATATCAGGATTAGCAAATAAAGTTTGCGCTAAAAGAACTTTAACTTTATCCTTACCAGTTAACTCTTTTAGTTTTTTATCTTGCAACTCTTCATTTATCTCTAAATTACTTAATAATTTTCTAGCATCAGATTCAGCTTCCCAACCATTCATATCAGCAAACTTCATCTCAAGTTCACCAGCTTTAAGCCCGTCTGCTTCTGTAAAATCAGTCTTGTTATATAAATCATCTTTTTCTATCATAATATTATATAACTCTTTATAACCCATAATAACGGTGTCAACAATATTACATTCATCAAATTCATAGTGATTTTGTCTTAAAACAGACATTCTAAGTCCTTTGGATAAAAAAACTTCTCCTTTAGTACTATCTATATCACCAGCTATTATTTTTAAAAAAGTTGATTTTCCTGCTCCGTTGGCCCCTATTATGCCATAACAATTACCTTTTTTAAAAGAAATGTTAACATCTTCAAATAATTTTTTATCAGGAAAAATCAAACTTAAATCTCTAACCTCTAACACTCTACCATCTCCTTAACTTTTCCATTATATCTAGTAATAACTAAAAAGTCAATTGTCTAGATAATTAATTAATTAATTAAAAAAGCTTATGACAATTATGCCATAGCTTAATATTTTTTATTTTTCCATTTCTTCCGTTCTTGGATACATTAAGTGGTTCCATTGTCTAAATATTGCTGTTTTAATGTCACTTAGTTTTTTAACTTTTGGTGCAACATCTGGTGTGGTTATATCTAAATTATGAGACTTAATATATTTTTCTGTTAGTTCTATACGGCAAGAACCTTCAAAATAATAAATACGACCCGCTAATTCCCCACTGTAATCATACATGTCAATTATCAGAACATTAGTTTGACAATCACTTATTCTATTCAATCGAAAACCATCATTTTCTTTTAAAAACCAGCCATTAGGTAATCTAGCACCATTAAAATCAAAATCATTTGGAATGTTCCAAAATGTAAATCCCAATTTTTCATAAATAGCACGAGATGGAAACATATCCTTAGGAAGGTAAATATTTCCCAATGTTTTTAATCTAAAATTATCTTTACTAAGTGGTGTTTTATCCAATCGTTCCATTTCTCTAAGGAAATCTAAATAATACTTCATATAACATAAACCTCCAATTCATATGAATATATCAATTATGATAACATACTTTTTTTGTTTGTCAATCTATTATTAAATTTTTTAATAATTTACATGATATTATTTTAAAAAGCCATCAAAAATTACTTAATATTTAAATTTTTGTACCAACTTATCATAGGACATTCATTAAATATAATATATTTTATAGAGGATGTGATTATGTGTTTCTTAAATTACTTAGAAAATTATTTAAAGATTTCTATTTATTTACAGCGGCCTACTCTAATAATGTCTTTCCAGATCCCCTTTCTAAAGAAGAAGAGGAAGAATGCCTAAAAAAAGCTAGAATGGGCGATAAAAATGCCCGTAATAAATTAATTGAACATAATTTACGATTAGTTGCTCATATTGTAAAAAAATACGATCATAAAAAAGAAGAAGTCGATGATTTAATTAGTATTGGAACCATTGGTTTAATTAAAGGTATTGATACCTTTTCATATAAACATGGTACAAGAATTACGACATATTGTGCGAGATGTATTGAAAATGAAATACTGATGTATTTCCGTGGTGATAAAAAGAACAACAAAAATATTAGCATTAATGAATCAGTTGGCTTTGATAAAGATGGTAATGAAATTACTTTTTTAGACATCTTAAAAACACCTAAACCAGATTTTGCTTTAGATATTTATAATCAAGATAATATAACTCATTTAAAATCATACTTTAATGTTTTAACTAAACGAGAAAAGGAAATACTAACCAAACGCTATGGATTAGATAATAATGATGAAATAACCCAAAAAGAAATTGCCAAACAATTAGGTATTTCAAGAAGTTATGTCTCACGAATTGAAAAAAGAGCTTTAACTAAGATATTAAGAGAGTTTATAAAAAATAAAAGAGATAACTAAAATGTGATATAATTATTGTAGTAAAGGAAGATATCATGAAAGCAAAACTATTAATATTAATCGCTGTAGTAATTACTTTAATATTTTTCTATTTTTTTCATATTAAACTTAGTAAGTTTGATATTACTAATTTTAATCAAGATATAACTGATTTTGAATCATTAAATTATTTGACTTGGTCCAAAAGTAGAAATGCTAAAAATTATACTATTAATGTCTATCTGGGTGAATCATTAATCAAAAGCTATAGCACTTCTGATAACAAAATATTAATTAATGACTTGCCAGTTAATGAAAATGATAACATTTATTTTGAAATTATAGCAAGCAATGATTTCAGTAAATACACTATCATTAGTAATAAATATACTTATTCTCTTCCTACAATAAGGCTAAGTAATAATGAAACGACCTATGATAAAGGAGTATTTAGTAATGACATTGATATTGAAGTTTTAAATCAAGATTATCAAATGTATTTAGAAATAGTTAAAAATAACGATATCATATATAGTGACGACTACACGGAAAGCATCAATTTTAATGCTAAAATTAATGAAGCTAATGAAGCTAATGAAGCTGATATAGATGAAATTTATGGTACTTATAAAATAATATTATCATTAATCCTTGATGATAATAAAAAAATGGTTCATATGCAAAATATTGATGTTAATCCAACCGAAATTACTGATTTAGTTATGACAAGTCCTCTTGATAATACCGAAATTGCTTACGAAGACTTCGAATTTGAGTTTTCTGGTGGTGTTAATGCTGATACTTTTATGTTTAGTATTCTAGATGAAAATGATAATGCTATTATTGAAGAAACACCTTTAGAAAATAAATCAATAACTATAAATGCTAATTTATTAGATCCTAACAGTAGTTATAGAATTATCGTTAAAGCCTATCACAGTGACGCTTTGAGTTATATTAAAACATTTAACTACTATTTTAAAACAGCTTCAGAAAACACCGTGCCTATTGTAAGCTCTACTAGGAAAAGCGGTGACATTGGTATTAATCGTCCTATTCGTTTATTTAACAATAAAGATGGTGTGCAAATACATTATACAACTGATGGAAGTACCCCTTCTTGTGAAAGTACTCTTTATCAAGGCAATATCTATATTAGTGAAAATACAACTGTTAAAGCTATTGCCTGCTATGATGATATGAAAAACAGTGATATTACGACATTTACTTATAATCCAGTTGTTAAACAAAAAGCTATTTATTTGAGTCCATCCAACCAATACTTAAACATTGGTCATTCATCTACTTCTTATACTACAGAAATGGAAATTATGAACTTAGTAAGTGATTATATTGAAAAAAAATTAGTAGACAATGATATTATTGTCTATCGCAATCGTAGTGATATGGACTTAGATGAAGTTGTAATTAATTCATCATCATATGATGTCGATTTGCATTTAGCTATTCATTCCAACTCATTTAACTCCTACGAACGAGGGGTTGAAACATGGATTTATGATTATGACTGCACAGAAGCTTATGATGCTGCTACTAAAATTCAGGAAGCTCTAATGTCTATTTATCCAGTGGCAGCTTATGATCGAGGGGTTAAAGAAAGTGCTTCTATCGGGGGCCTTAGAGAAAATAAGCCAACTAATGTTACTAATGGTGTTTTAGTAGAAATTGCCTTCCACGATAATTACTACGACGCCAAATGGATTATGAACAATATTGAACTCATTGGCAATACTATTGCAGACGCTGTTATTGAATACTTAAATGAAATATAAAAACTGATGAAAAAATTTTCATCAGTTTTTGTTTTAAAGTTGTATTGTTATAAATAAAAGACTTTAATGCCTCTACTAGCATCTCCTTTATTCCTATCTCCTCGAGTACATAATTCTTCAAGTTTTTCTTCATAAGGTGATGGTGACTTTCGTACATCAATTTTTTTATCTTCAATTATACTATATAATTGATTATACAAATCTGCGCTTATACCATAAAAAAGCATTGTTTCTATAGTATCTTCTTTTTGAGGAAACAAAGGATAAGCTAAGATAGTACTTAAACTAAATCCAGGCTTTAGTTTTACAACTACTCCGTCATTTTCAATAAACGATTCTAGTGTTCCTAATGGTCCATCAATAATACGCTGTTCAGGAAACGTTTTAAAAAGCTTACCCATTAATTTAACTATTTCATCACAAGTAATTTCGCTTCTTCCCGTTATTACAAAAAAGCCACCTATAAAACTTGCAATTGTCGATTTATTCATTTTGACACCTCTAATTATTACTTCTTTTTATTTTAATAGCTACTTCCATATCATTGATATCATATTTAGTATCATTTTTTTCTTTAATTAGATCAAGTGCTAGCGTTTCATTTTTAATATAATCGCCATACATAGCTATTGTTTTATCAATCGTTTCATTACCAAAATAATAAACCGTAATTCGATCAGTAATTACTAAATCCATATCTTTTCTAATACTTTGAATTTTTCTAGTTAATTCTCGAGCAACACCTTCAATGATTAATTCTTCTGTAAGCTCTGTATTTAAAATAACAAAAGTATTACCATTATTAGCTGAACAATATCCTTCTTTAACTTGAATCTTGATCTCAACCATGTTACTAGTAACCACTAAGTCTTCACCATCTACGTTTAAACTCAAACTATCATTTTTTAATTGTAATATTTGATTGTTATTTAAAGTAGCTAAAACTTCAGTAAAAGCTTTAATCTTAGACCCTAAGATTCTACCTACTTCTCTAAAATTAGGTTTCGCACTATAATTCATATATTTAGTTAAATCAGCTTTATAAGAGATGGTCTTAATATTTAATTCTTCTTTAATGATATTATCTAAATCACCAATTACCTCTTTGTTTTGCTCATCTAATATAAGTTCACTAATTGGTTGTCTAACTTTAATCTTAGCGTCTTCTCTAGCAAATCTGCCTAAACTACAAATATCTCTAACTAAATCCATTTGGTTTTCTATTTTCTCATTAATTAAAGATAAATCAGCTTGTGGAAAATCAGATAAATGAACTGACTCCTCACCCGTTAAGTCTTGATAGATTTCTTCTGCTATAAAAGGGGTAACAGGAGCAATGAGTTTTGCTAAGACTAATAATACTTCATAGGTCGTTAAATAAACAGCTTTCTTATCATCAGTAAGTTCACTAGCCCAAAATCTTCTTCTGTTACTTCTAATATACCAATTAGATAAATCATCATTTAAAAAATCAACAAATGGTCTAACCACACGTGTTAAATCATATTCGTTATAAGCTTCTGTAACCGTAACAATTAATCTATTTAATTTTGAAAGTAACCATTTATCAGTAATGTGTCTATTTTCAACATCAATATTAAATAAACGAGGATCTATTTTATCAGCGTTAGCGTACATACTGAAAAAGGAATATGTATTTTTAAAAGTACTAATATATTTAGAATATATTTCTTTTAAACCGTCAATATCAAATTTAGTTGGTAACCAAACTGGTGATACATAAGGTAAGTAGAATCTAATGGTATCTGCACCATATTCTTCAATTAAATCGAAAGGATTAACACCATTACCTTTACTCTTACTCATTTTCTTACCATATTTATCTAAAAGTAAGTCATTAACTAAAACGTTTTTATATGGCGATACGCCTTTAACAAACGTAGAGATAATTAAAAGTGTATAAAACCAACCTCTCGTTTGATCTATGCCTTCACAAATAAAATCGGCAGGAAATTGTTTTTCAAAGAAGTCTTGATTTTCAAATGGATAATGATACTGTGCGAAAGGCATAGAACCAGAATCAAACCAACAATCAATAACATCTTTAACTCTTGACATGTGTTTACCACAAACTGGACATTTAATTTCAATATTGTCCACAAAAGGGCGATGCAAATCAACTGTTTCATCAATCTCAGTAAGTGATTTTTCAATAAGTTCACTTCTTGAACCAATCATTTCTTTATGTCCACAAGAACAAGTCCATAAAGGAAGTGGTGTCCCCCAATAACGACTTCTTGATATCGCCCAATCATTCATATTGGAAAGCCAGTTGCCAAAACGTTTTTCACCAACATAAGAAGGGTGCCAATCAACTGTATTATTTTGTTTAATTACTTCTTCTTTGAAAGCCGTTGTTTTAATGTACCAACTAGGTTTTGAATAATAAAGCAGTGGTGTTGAACATCTCCAGCAATGTGGATAATTATGTTCAATCTTTATTTTTTTAAATAACTTGTCATTAGCTTTAAGCCATTTGATAATTTCTAAATCAGCGTCCATTACAAATACACCTTGCCATGGTCCTTCTTTATATTTACCATCTTCACCAACGGGATTTACAACAGGCAATTTATATTTCTTACCAACATTATAATCATCTTCGCCAAAAGCTGGCGCAATATGAACAATACCAGTTCCGTCTTCCATTGTTACATATTCATCATTAGTCACAATAAAAGCCTTTTCAACTTTAATAAAAGGTAGTAGTTGTTCATATTCCATGTATTCTAAGTCTTTACCTAAATAAGTTTCTAATACTTGATAATCATCACCTAAAACTTTGCTTGCTAGTTTAGTTGCAAGAATAAACTTGTAACCCATACTTTCCACTTTAACATATTCTTCATTAGGATGAACACATAAAGCAACATTTGCAAGTAATGTCCAAGGTGTTGTTGTCCACACTAGAAAATAAACGTCTTCATCTTTTTTCTTCATTGGAACAATAACTGAATTAACAGATATTTCTTTATAACCTTGTGCTACTTCATGACTAGCAAGACCTGTTCCACAGCGAGGACAATATGGTAAAATTTTATGACCTTCATAAATTAATCCTTGAGCAAACATATTTTTTAAAATCCACCACTCTGTTTCAATATAATTATTATCATATGTAACATAAGGATGTTCTAAATCAATAAATTGACCCATTTTTTTAGTAAGTAAAGAAAAAGCTTTTTCATTTTTCCAAACTGATTCTTTACACTTTTCATTAAATGGTTCGATACCATATTTTTCAATATCTTGTTTAGATTTAAAACCTAATTGTTTCTCTACTTCTAGTTCCACAGGAAGGCCATGTGTATCCCAACCAACTTTACGATACACTTGATATCCTTGCATAGTTTTATACTTACAAAAACTATCTTTTAAAAACTTTGCTAACATGTGATGTAAGCCTGGCATTCCATTAGCAGTAGCTGGTCCATCATAAAAAACAAAGCGTTCTTTTCCTTCTCTTAATTTAATTGACTTATCTAAAATATTGATTTTTTCCCAATATTCTGAATAATTATCTTCAATTTCACTTATTTCTTTCTTATTTAAATCTTTAAATTTCATAATCTTCCTCCTATAAATAAAAAAACATTATGACATAAGGACGAGATAACCCCGTGGTACCACCTTATTTCATAATGTTATTATGCACTTATAACTATAACGCGTTACCGTTTTTATCTTATCCATAAAAAACATCAAGGGTGATTTATATATTAATTTTGTATTAGTTTCCACCAGCCACTAATTCTCTATAATCTAATTAATATACCGTCCCTATCATCTGTTATATTTCTACTTTATCTATTTCTTCTATAACATTTAACTGTGCTTCAATAATATCTTTTAATCTTCTTTTAAAGATGTTAACATTGCGTTTTAATAAAGCAGCATCATTTTCGGCTTTTTCACTTCTAAGTAAGGCTTCATTAACTATACGACTAGCATTCTTTTTAGCATCATCAATAATGATACTACTTTCTTCAATAGCACTACTTTTAATTTGCTCAGAAGTTTTTTGTGCCATCAAAATAGCCTTATTTAAAGTGCCTTCCATTCTTTCGTACTGTTCTATTTTTTGTTTTAAATTATCATTTTCATTGATTAAATATTGTAAATCAGCTATTTTTTGATCTTTAGCTTTATTTTGACTTACTAGATCTTCAACTTTTTTAATGATTTCATCTAAAAAACTATTAACCTCTTCTGGATCATAACCACGAAGTGTCTTTGTAAATTTTTCCATTTTATCACTCCTTGGTACTACATATTGTAGCACATTTCTTTATTATTAACAACTACCATTCGATA
>JAQUUG010000027.1 GCA_028693965.1 Bacilli bacterium | reverse complement strand
TTTAAAGAAGGGAGGTATCAAAAATGTTAAAAGAAAACATTAAAACAAGTAGAAAATTAAAAGGACTTTCACAAGAAGAACTTGCCATCAAGTTGAATGTGGTAAGACAAACAATTTCTAAATGGGAACAAGGATTATCAGTTCCTGATTCTGAAATGTTAATCTCTATATCAGAGGTACTTGAAACTCCTGTAAGCACTTTACTTGGAGAAACCATTATCGAATCTAAAATTGATGACATAAAAACAATTTCAGAAAAATTAGAAATTATTAATCTACAACTCTCACAAAAAAAAATTTCAAAACGAAAAACATTTCATCGGCTATTTATTTTATTGTGTGCAGTGATAGTAATAATTTCAGCTATCTTAATAGCATTAGATAGTTCTTACCTAGATTGGAATTTTAATAATCCTGAAACCGCCGTTGTAGGAACAATTATGCACGCATTTGAATGGCTGTTTGTTAGGGTAGCCCCTATTATTCTTATAGGTGGAATCTTAGGAATTATCTTGACACGAAAAAAAATATGAAATTATTTTACTTTTTTAAGGAATATTTAGATTTTAATTTACAATTTATATGACTAAATATTTTCCTAAAGTATTTTTTGAAAACCGAAGAGTAACACACTACGCTATTATCTGAAACAAAAACAAAACGTGTCACAGCTTATAAAAAATGTAAATAAGATTTGACATTTTTAAAAAAATAACATATAATGAGAATGTAAATATGTTTTTACATTTGGAAAGGATGATTAATATGCGTAAATTGATTAGAAAATCAGACGAAATGGAATTGGAAATTAATTTTAAGTCTATGAGATTGTCTTGGATCTTTTTAACGTTGTCTTTGGTGATTTGGGATTTATATGAAATTATAAAAGGAGAAAATGGCAGTTTGGTAACGTTATTAATAGCAGTAAATTTGGTAATCTTTAATTTTAGTAAGTTGTATTATACAAAGAAAATGACATCTTATGATAAAAAATAATATCAAAAAAATTAGAAAAGAAAACGATATTACACAAGAATATATTGCAGAAAAATTGGGGGTTACTAGACAAACTATTATAGCAATAGAAAACAATAAATATAATCCATCATTAGAGCTTGCTTTAAAAATTAGTAAATTTTTTAACAAAACAATAGAGAATATCTTTTATGAAGAAGAAAATAAATAATAGTCTTCCAAAATTAATGTTTTTGTTATATAATTAATTTGGTTAGTAATTATTACTTACTATTATGAAGTGAACCCCATATTTAGTTCACATCAATAAAAAACTAAATCAGGAATTATTTTATTGATTTAGTTTTTTATTATATAAATATCAGTTTTAGCAATTTAAAGTAAGATAACATAAAAAAAATAAAACGAAGATATTGCGTATATATATCTATTGATATTTTTTTAGGAATATTTAATTAACTATTACCTAATAAGATAGATAAAAACAATGCCAAGCAGCATTGTCTTTTAAAGATTATATTTTCATATCTGTAATATTATCATTTTCGTTTTTCAGCTTTTCAGCTTTATCACTTACTTTATAAACTAACATTATGATAGATATTTTGTATATCCTCTATTTCTTCAAGCATATTTAACATTTTGTTAAAATCTTCTAAATCATCACCCGATAAAGTTACTTTATCTTTAGGTATCATAACTATTTCATCTATATCAAATTCTATATCGCCTTTATAACTAGATATTGTCTCTTTTATTTTAAATAAATCACTTGGTTTAGCATATATAATTAAATTATCATCAGTACTTTGTACATCATCAATTTCAACATCATTTTCAATCATTAAATCTAAAACAGCTTCTTCACCTATTCCTTTAAAACCAATAATACTAAGATTATCATACATATATGATGTACTCCCACTGACCCCCATTTTACCATTAGTTTTATTTAAAACAGCTCTTATATAACTTAAGGTACGATTAACATTATCAGTTAAACAATCAACAATTAAAGTTGACCCACCTGGTCCAAATAACTCATATCTAACATCATCATAATTTTCACTAGCTCCACTATTCACTTTATCAATAGCTCTTTTTATAATATCAGATGGTACTTGATCTTTTTTTGCCTTTTCTATTAATCTTTTTAAGGCATGGTTAGCATCAACATTAACACCACCATTTTTAGCAGTTTGGTATATTTCTTTAGCATACATTGAATATAACTTAGCTTTAATCGCCCCCGTTTTTTGTATACTAGCTTTTCTAACTTCATAAGCACGTCCCACAAATTTCATCTTCTTTCTAATTCATTTTATACTCTTATAAATTGTCTTTATTTTCATATGCACACTTAGTTAATGCATCTTTAGCAGCCTCTTGTTCAGCCTCTTTTTTACTATGTGCTACACCCTTGCCATATATGATATCGTCTATTTTAACAACAGCAGTAAATGTCTTATCATGTGAAGGTCCCTCTTCATTTAATATAACATACTCTAAACTTCTTTTATCCGTTTGAACAAATTCTTGTAATGTTGACTTATAATCTCCTAAAAAAGTAATTTCTTTGTTTTCAATCATTTTAATAATATGAATATTAATAAAATCTTTTGTAGCTATATAACCCTTATCAAGAAAAAGTGCACCTATAAAAGCTTCAAAAATATCGGCTACTATCGCTTTTCGATATTTACCACCATTTTCACTTTCACCCTTACCTAATTTTAAATACTTATTTAATTCAAGATCTTTTGAATACTCATACAAAGCTTCTTCACAGACATAATTAGCACGCGTTTTTGTCATAACACCTTCTTTTTCATTAGTATTTTTATATAAATACTCACTCATAACTAGTTCTAAAACAGCATCACCTAAGTATTCTAAACGCTCATAGCTTTCAATTCCTTTTTCATTAGCATACGAACTATGCGTTAAAGCTGTTTCATATAAATATTCATTTTGGGTTGCAATATTTAATTTATTAAGTATTTCCATAACTATCACCTCTTTCCATTATATACTAATTTAAGTAAAATGCAAAATAGTATTTTACAATTTTTCTTTTTTTTAGTATAATATTAATTATGAAAAGAGTTTTAATATTTTTAATAAAATGGTATCAATGTATACCTGGTAATTTTCATAACTACTGTCGTCATATTCCTACTTGCTCCAACTATGGTATTGAAGCAATTGAAGAATACGGAGCTTTAAAAGGTAGTTATATGACTATTGTGCGTGTTTTAAAATGTAATCCACTTGGTACATCTGGATATGATCCAGTCAAGAAAAGGAGTAAATGATGAAAAAGAAAATTAGTTTAGTTTTTATATTAGGTCTTTCTTTATTAATGACTGGTTGCCTTAAACGTGATACTTTGGAAGATGTTGATATATATACTACCTATTACCCACTAGAATACATTACAGAACGATTATATGGTAATCATAGTACCATCTACAGTATTTATCCTAACGGCGTTATTAATGAGGAATACATTTTGACTGAAAAACAGATCAAAGATTATAGTTCAGCTAGTATTTTTATTTTTAATGGCGTAAGTGATGAGAAAGATTATATTTTACCAATGTATAATTACAATAAAAACATTAAAATTATTGACGCTAATTTAAGTATGGAATATACTTATAGTATTGAAGAATTATGGCTTGATCCTTCCAATTTCTTGATGATGGCGCAAAACATTAAAAATGGTTTTAATGATTATATTACAAGTCATTATCTAAATAATGAAATTGAAGAAAATTATGAAGAGTTAAAAACAGAAATATCAAATCTTGATGCAAAATTAACTATGTTAGCTGATAAAAGTACTAATAAAACATTAGTTGTATCAAATGATTTATTCAAATTTTTAGAAAAATATGGCTTTGAAATCATATCATTAGAAGAGAATGATAATTTAACTACTAAAATAATTGAAAATGTTAAAACAATGATTAATAATGGTGAAATAAGTTACATATATTTGAAACAAAATGAAGATATTAGTAGTACCATTCAATCCATAATTGATTCAACAGGAGTTGAAACTTTAACAATTCACTCAATATCTAACCTTGATGATGAAGAAAAAGCCAATTATGATTATATATCACTTATGAATAGTAATATTGAATTATTAAAAAAAGAACTTTATGATTAAATTAAGGAAATTATATTGACATAAATAAATATATCATGTAAAATTAGTGATGTATTTATGAATGTGGAGCAGTACTCAAGAGGCTGAAGAGGCGCCCCTGCTAAGGGTGTAGGTCGGGTAACTGGCGCGAGGGTTCAAATCCCTCCTGCTCCGCCACTAGAAAAATAAAAGCTTGCTATGAAAAGCAAGTTTTTTATGTGATTAAAAACAAGTTATATTATCTAGCGTGCATTAAAACTTTAGGCACTTTTTCAAAATCAGATAGCGCTGATTTTTTAGATTCTTTTTTTTATAAACCTATAAACATCGAATCTATCAAAAAAATAATTTTCCATTAACCTTGTTAAACACAAAACATATAATTTATCAAATTTTTGTATCAACAGAATAGTGTAAAAAATTATGTAATAATAAAATAACAGCAGATTAAATATTTGACTATATTAAAATGGATAATATTCACGCTTTTTAACTATTTGTTTGGAATTAAAATCAAGAAAAAAAGAAGGAATTTTTTTAATTTGATATCCTAAATAAATATATTCTCTTAGTATTTTAGTTCTATGCGTCTTTCCTGTAGTAATTGTTTTAGAAATTTGTGTCTCTATTTTATCTATATTTATTAGATTGACTAATTGATCTGTTAAAATATTTTCACTAACAACTCCCGTTAGAAATATTTGCTGAATATCATGATCATTTAAACCATATAATTTCAAATATTTAATAAACTCTAAAGCTGGTTCATCTGTTAATGTTACTAAATTAAGAAAAAAGCGACAAATTAGTAATTCACCTTTTATTAAATTATATAAGTAATCAAAAACATCTTTATTAACTGGATGATTGCCAAAATAACCAGCTTTATAACTTTCATTCTTCTGGTTACTATTTTCAACAAAAAAGTGATTAATATATTCTCTTAATAAAATTCTAGGTAGGAATATAACAGGTCCATCATATTTATGACTTTCTAAAAGCAATAATTTTTCGTAAATATGATTGTAATCATGTCTCAATTGCCTAAGAAGTTCCACTTTATTATATTTATATAAGCGGCTCCCAAAAGGAAAATATTTTGACAAGTCTATATTCTGAAAACCATTTAATTGTAAATTAAAGTTTTTTTTAGTAGAAAAATTGTCATAGTAGTAGCAAAAAAGTTTATAATTATAACCATACAATATATTAATATAACTTCCATTTTTATGACTATTATACTGACTAAATACACTTCCATCAGGCAAGAGAAAACTAGAACAAGAATCCATATTTTTTATTACAGATAATGTCCATACACCAAAATTTTCCTTTTGATTAAACATAGTATCATCCCTTATTAGATAATACTATAAATCACATTCAATTAGATGTCAAGATTATTATACAGTATTATAAAGTATTATCTTAAAAATATATTTTATAAACAAAAAAATCACTCTATAAGTGATTTTAATTATTTTTTTGGTGATCCGTATGGGATTCGAACCCATGAATGCTGCCGTGAAAGGGCAGTGTGTTAAGCCACTTCACCAACGGACCAAATAAGTGGCGCCTCAAGTAGGACTCGAACCTACGACCCTTTGATTAACAGTCAAATGCTCTAACCGACTGAGCTATTGAGGCAAAAATATTGTGGTGGGCCTGACAGGACTTGAACCTGTGACCCCACGCTTATCAAGCGTGTGCTCTAACCAACTGAGCTACAGGCCCATCAATATAAGACTATACAAGTATATCGTATTTTTATTCTTTTGGCAATAGTTTTTTGACTTTTTTTATCTTTTTTTGGATTTTTTTAAATAGTTTAGTCAAATCTATTACCATTTTACACGATAAATAGCAATTATTATTACTGTGCCAAATATAATAATCTTATTTACATCATATTATATATAAAATAATATTATTACACTATATTTTTAAATTATAATCAAAAATGACATTTCTTAATTTTTATTTTTATTGATGTTAATTATTTTTAAAATATTCTAATAAGCTTTTAATTTTGAAAGAAAAAAAGTACCAAAGTACTTTTATTCAATTTCTATTGTTTTTTTATTTTCTAATTCTTCTCTTTTTGGAATTGTGATTTTTAATAATCCATTAGTAAGTTCAGCTTTAATATTATTGATGTCTGACTCACCTACATAAAAACTTCTTTGCATCTTTTTAGATACCCTTTCTTTTCTTATATAGTTTTTACTTTCATCATTTACTTCTTCAGCTTTAGAAATGGCTACTATTAAATATCCTTTATCATAATCAATTTTTAAATCTTCTTTTTTAAAGCCATCAGCATCCATTTCTATGTAATAATTACCATCTTTTTCATAAATATCACACTTTAACATGTTGCTTTCTCTAGCTGTCATTAAATCATCAAATACATCTTCCAAAAAGAAATTTTTAGGTATTAAATTCATAATCATTCCTCCTTACATTTTAATTATAGCACTCGTTTTGGCACTTGTCAATAGCGAGTGCTAATTTTTTTACATTAATATTATATGTATAAAACAAGGAATAATACTATATTATAATGATATTTTTTCTAAATTTTTTTTGATGACTTCAGCGTAGCTATCTATTTGATGTTTAGGTGTTGAAGTTCCACCTGTCACTTTTATTTTTGTTCTATCATTAAAGATATTTTGTTCAATTAAACTATGTAGATCATCTAATGAAGCACAAAACTAACTCTTTAGTATTAAAACTATCGATGTCACCTACTACAATCATTATATCCATTTATTTAGTCAATTCCAATGAATATTTAGCACCCCATAATTCATATGTTTTAAGAAAATAAATCATTATATCACTATACTAATTTTAATATATAAAAAAGAATAAGTGAAAATCTACTTCACTTATTTACATGTAATTTTATCTGATTAATTACTGAAAATAATATCAGGCATAACATATTTACTACTACAATAGACGAACCAGTTGGTAATGAGTAGTTATACGATAAAATCATTCCAATAATAAAACATATAACCGAAACTAACATTGATGAAACTATTACTGATTTAAAAGTTTTAAAAAGACGCATTGACGTTAAAGTTGGAAAAATAATAAGACTAGATATTAATAACGATCCCATAAGTCTCATTCCAAGAACAATGGTAATGGCTGTTAAAATAGCTATCAACATATTATATAAGTCAGTATTAATACCTACTGCTTTAGCAAAATTTTCGTCAAAAGTAACAATAAATATTTTATTATAAAAAATAATATAAAGCGCTAAAATAATTAAAGTTAAAGTAACACTTAACAACACATCACTTTGGCTAATAGACAAAATACTTCCAAATAAATAGTTATTAATATCTGTATTAACACCTCTTAATGAAACACTCAAAACACCTATAGCCATACTAGAAGAGGCAATTAAAGCTATTGCTGCATCACCTTTAATCTTGCTAGAATCATTTATTTTCAAAAGAAAGAAAGCAACGATAATAACAATAGGAATTGTTACTTTTAAAGGTGCTAAACCTAAAGCTGTCGCCACTGCTAATGAACCAAAGCCCACATGTGAAAGACCATCACCAATCATAGAATAATTTTTTAAAACTAAAACAACACCTAATAATGATGCACATATTGAAATTAATATTCCCGCTATCAAAGCTCGTGACAAAAAAGCATATGATAACATTTCACTAATTACACTCATACATTAACTCCACTTAAATATTGTTCTTTCGTTCTATAAATAGCTTTGCCTTCTTTTACTTCTAAAATTTTATTGGCATATTTTAATGTTTTATCTAAATCATGTGATATCATAATAATAGTTATTCCTTCTTTATTTATTTTTTCAATTAAATCATATAATTCTCTGGTCGTCTTTTGATCTAACCCCGTATTAGGTTCATCTAAAATTAATACTTTTGAAAAAGCACACATCGCTCTAGCTAATAAAACACGTTGTCTTTCTCCACCTGATAACTCTTTAAAATTTTTATTTTTTAGTTTGGCAACACCAAATTTATGTAAATTAATATTTACTCTTTGGGCATCACTCTTGTTATAAAAAGATAACCACTTTTTACTATTTAAACAACCTGATATTACCACTTCATAAACAGAAGCAGGAAAATTACTTTTATCTTCATTCTTTTGTGGTAAGTAACCAATAGAATTCTTTTCCACATTAAAACTAATTTTACCTCTTAAGGGTTTGATTAATCCTAATAAAGTTTTGACAATAGTTGTTTTGCCACTACCATTATCTCCTACTATTACAAGGTAATCACCTGTATTTATATTAATGTTAACATCTGTAACTACTTTTTTGTTTTCATATCCAACACTCAACTTATAACAACTAATTAAATTCATTAATTTAAAGCCTCTTTTAAATTTGCAATATTTTGTTTCATAATATCAACATAAGTTAAACCATTATCAAATTCTTCTTGAGTTAAATTATGAGCACTTTGTAATTCTAATTTTATAGTGCCTGTTGCTTCTACTATTGTGTCAGCTAAGTTTTGATTGGATAGTTCGATATAAAAAACGACTGGTATATTATTATCATTAACATAATCAATTAAATAAGTAATTGTTTTAGCATCAGCTTCAGTATCCTGTGAACATCCAGGAAAAGCAGCTTTATAATCTAAATCATATTCATCAACAAAATAACGGAATGGAAAACGATCAGCAAAGACTAATGTTTTATTTGTACTATCACTAACTAATGTTCTAATTTCTTCGTCAATAGCTGTTAGTTCTTCAATATATGTGGCGGCATTCTCTTCATATAATAATTCATTTGCTTCATCTACGCTAATTAATGCTTTCTCTACTGCTTGTATCATTTTAATAGCATTAATTGGTGAAGTCCAAATATGCTCATCATATTCGTCTTCATCTTCTTCTTTCTCTTGCATTCCTTCAACGGTTTCTTCATCTTTTAACTCAACTAAATCCATCAAACGAATAACTATCGTTTTTGAACTCAAATTATCTAAAATTTCTTCGACCCATTCTTCAGATTCACCACCAACATATATAAAAATATCACTTTCTTTTATTTCAATAATATCTTTAGGTGAAGGATCATAAGAATGAGAATCAGTTCCCGGTTTAACTAACATCGTTAAATTAACATTTTCACCACTTACCGCTCTAGCAAAATCATACCCGGGGAAAATAGTTGATACAATACTAATTTGATCATCAATATTTTTACTACTACATCCCGTTATTAATATTAGCATTACTAAAACTATACTATATATTTTTTTCATTTTTAGCCTCTTTCTATTTACACTTTGAACATAAACCATATATTACCGTTTTAAAGTTATCAATTTTAAAATCATGTTTTTCGATAATATGTTTTTCTAAATCATTTAATTTTAAACATTCTAAATGAATTATTTTACCACACTTAATACATTTTAAATGGAAATGCAAATGACAGTCATCGGTAATATACTGATAACTTGAACTATTATCAACATTATTAATATATTTTGATATAATACCTTGCTCTTCTAAATTACTTAGGTATCTATAAATAGTTGTCTGACCTATAATAATTTGCTTTAAATCAAAGTTAGTTTTTATTTCTTTAACAGTTAGACATTTATCTTTATTTTCCTTTAAAAATTGTAATATTAATTCTTTTTGTTTAGTTTTATATTTCATTATTACCTCCCAAATTGAAAATGATTTCCATATTCATTGTATCATATTTTATCTAAATTACAACAAAAAAAAACAAATTATGCTTTTTGTTCTTTTTCAATTAAAATATAGTAAACCTTATTTTATGATATCTTTATTTTGAAGTGGGTTTAATAAAAAATGAATTATTGTGACAAATAACATAAAAATGCTAGTAATGATAAACATACTATGAATATTACCATTTAAACTATCTGTTATATAGTTTATTATAAGAGGCGATAAAAAGGCGCCTATTTGTCCACCAATATTAAAAATAGCAATTGCTAAAGCACTGTGGTCTTTATCGACCATATTGGCTGAAAAAGTAATACCAGCTGGATTTCTAGTAGCAAATGCAAAGCCTAATAATATAGCTCCAACATAAATAAAAAGAATATTACTAAAAAATCCTATAATTAAAAATCCCAAAAATGCTAGAAAGCTGGCAAATGTTAATGTTTGTTTCTTAAATATTTTAACTACTTTATTTAAAACTAAACCAGCTACTATCCCAATAATCGTATAAATAGCCGTTACAATACCACTCATATAAGAATTATAACCAGAATCTTTTACCAGCATAGAAATACTAGTATTAAAAACATTAATACCTATAAAAAATAGAATAGATATAAAACCTAACAAATAAACTCTACCCGGTAGTTTACTTGAATGATTACTTTTTGTTTTTAATGGTTTGTCATTTGGTAATAATAACGCTACTATGAAAAATACTAATATACTAACAAAAAAACAGCTATATGATAATTGCCAATTAGTTTTTGCGAAAATGCCACTAAAATATGAAAAAAGTGTTGCCCCTAAACTAACAGCTATAGATTGATAACCCATCACTTTTATTTTGTCTTGCCCATTAAAATGATCTGATATAAGTGTTGAGCTAATAACTGTTATTAATCCAATTCCCAAACCTAGTAAAATGCTACTGATGTATAATAGTTTGATGTCTGGTTTTGATAAAAAGATTAATAACCCTGCTAATAATATTATTATAAGTCCCAAAAGTGTTATATTTTTCATACTTATTTTTTTTATTAATATATTACAAAACAGCATAGAAACAATAGAAGCTAAAGGAACTAGTGTAACTATTAACTGAATTTCATTCAAATCAGAAGCAGGAAAATTATCATAAATATTAGCTACAATTGGTGTTATTAACATGTATGATAAAATAAAAGTACTTAGCGACAATATTGCTATCAAAATTTGGTTTTTGTGTTTCATAACTTCCTCCTAAAATAAAAGTCCCAATAAAGGGACTTTAGTGTTATACAATTTAGTTGTTTTTTTCATATTGTTTAAGTAAAAAATATGATAATAAAGTTGAAACTATTGCACCAAGACTGGCAAATATTAAAGTATTATGTAGTGGCTCAATAGTACGTAAATCAATATCTAGAGCCATCATCAATATTCCTTTAGCAAATATAAAGCCTATTATAGCAGCTATTATCATATATGGGATATTTTTTAATAAAGCTTGTCCTACTGATAAGTTTCTGTTTAAAACTTTAGCTGTTCCTTTAAGAACTATAATACCATTTAAAAGTTGTGGTATTAAACAGCTCATAACTCCGCCAACGATGTTTGGTACTTCATTTTCTGTATCTACTCCAATTAAAGTAATTAAAATTAAACCTAAAATAAAACCTATTATTAAACCGGGTATCAATTGTTTTAAAACTTCTTCTTTTTTCACTTATACACTCCTTCTAAGCCATTAAAAATTGGCTCACCTAAATAACTAATTGCTTTTTCTTCACCAGATAGAACTCTAATTGCTCCACTCGCTAAAGCTTCTAATTCAAATTCTCCTGGCATTTGAACAAATCGTGCCATCTTTTTCGTGTATTTTTTTACTTCATTTACTAAATAGGAATCATTAGATATCCCACCTGTCAAAATAATTGCGGAGCAACTGCCTTTTAAAACAGCATACATTGCTCCTATTTGTTTTACAATTTGATATATCATTGCATCAAAAATAATTTTTTCTGTAGAATTATTTTGTATTTTTGATTTTATTAATTCGACATTGCTAGTTCCAAGCCAAGCTGTTAAACCCCCATTTTTTGATATTAGCCGTAAAATATCTTTTTCCGTATATTTACCACTAAAGCACATTTTCACTAGAGGTTTAGCAGGAACAAATCCACTTCTAGTTGGAGTCATTGGTCCATCACCATTAATATTATCATTACAATCAATCATTTT
>JAQUUG010000026.1 GCA_028693965.1 Bacilli bacterium | reverse complement strand
CTCTAAATTACTTGAAGACGAAATATTGATAACAGGTATGATTAATAATATAGAACTGAGGTAATATGGAAAATAGATTTATAAGAAAAAGCATGGGGACCTTAAAAATCAATGTTACGGGTAAACATATTGAAAGATTTATTAAAAGATTATACACTAATCATATTGATTTATTAGAAATAACTTATGTTAAAAATATTGAAGTAAATATCAAAATATATGAAAAAGATTTAGAAAAAATCAAGGATTTAAAATCGGTTTATGATATATTTATAGTAGATGGTTATGGATTGTATAAAATAAAAAAGTTGTTTTTTAAAACTAAATATTTAATTTTTAGTTTGGTATTTGGTATGGGACTTTTTTTAATTTTAAGTCATATGATTTTTGAAGTTAAAGTTATTCATAACGACCAAGAGATAAGAGCATTACTACTAAATGAATTAGAGAGTTATAATATAAAACAGTATGCTTTTAAAAAAAATTATCAAGAAATAACAGCAATTAAAGAAGCAATCCTTGATAAGTATAAAGATGAAATTGAGTGGTTAGAAATTGAAAGTGTTGGTACTAGTTATATAGTTAGAGTAGAAGAAAGAAAAATACCAGATGAAGAAGAAATTTTAGAAAACAGGCATATTGTATCTTCAAAAACAGCCATTATCAAAAAAATTGATGCTGATACGGGTGAAATAGTAAAAAAAATTAATGATTATGTTAAACCGGGCGATATTATAATTAGTGGTGAAATTAAGTTAAATGAAGAAGTTAAAGATACGGTTAGAGCTGAAGGTAAAGTTTATGGTGAAGTTTGGTATCAAGTAACGGTTGAATATCCATTTAACTATAAAGAGGAAAAAACGACAGGCAAAACTAAACAAGTATTAGTACTTAGTTTTTTAAATAAAAGTTTTGACTTGTTTAATTTTAATCCTTTTCAAAATAAGACGACCAAAGATAAAGTTCTTTTATCAAGTAACCTAATTCCTCTTAAACTCCTGTTTCAAAAACAAAAAGAAGTAGAAATTATTGATGAAGTATATACTGAGGAAGAGGCTTTAGCAAAAGCCATGGAAATTGGTAAAACCAAAATAGAAGATACATTAGAAGAAGATGAGTATATTATTAGACAAAATAATTTGAAAATTAATTTAAAAGAGAGTAAAATAGAAGTAGAAATGTTTTTTGCTGTTTATGAAAATATTACTAGCTATCAGGAAATAGAAATAATTGTTGAAGAATAAAGGTGGTATATAATGTTTAGGGATGCTTTAATTGAAATAGTGAATGAGACATGGCCCATGATTTTCATTTTTTGTGCGGTTGTTTTGACGCTTAGAATATCTTATATTATAAAAAATAAAATAAAAATAACCATTTACAAAGAATTACTTCTTTTATGTTTTATTATTTATATTTTATGCTTGTTTTATGTAGTTACTTTTCAAGATGTTAGCTGGTCAACATCTAATTTAGTTCCTTTTAAAGAAATGTTTCGTTATGAAATAGGTAGTAAAATGTTTTTTAAAAATGTTGTTGGCAACATGATTATGTTTATTCCATATGGTTTTTTCGCAGCTTATTTATTACAAATTAAAAAACCATTTTTTATTTTGTTTTTATCTTGTTTAGTATCTTTTTTAATTGAAACAACCCAGTATAATATTGGAAGAGTTTTTGATGTTGATGATATTTTATTAAATATTATTGGGGGTTTTTTAGGATATTTAATTTATTATTTTTTAACTAAATTAAATAATAGGTTACCGAAGTCCTTGAAAAATGATCTTTTTTATAATATACTAGTTGTAGTAATTATTTTTATGGTAGCTCTCTATCTTTTAAAAGTAATTAATATTGGCTTATAAGTAGGTGAGTAAAATGAATAAAATAGGTTATTTTTCATTAATAGATAAAAATATTAGTGAACTAAAAACCGTGAAAAAAGTTATTAATTATACTTTAAAAAAAGAAAACCTTACAAATGTAGAATTTAATATTATCATTGTTGATAATGATAAGATAAGAACAATCAATAGAGATTATAGAAAAATTGATAGAGAAACTGATGTTATCTCATTTGCTCTAGAAGATTATCAAGAAGATATTGACTTATATAATAAAAGAGTTTTAGGGGATATATATATATCGTATGATCGCGTTTGCTTGCAAGCTTTAGAATATGGTCATACGAATGAAAGGGAACTAGCTTTTTTATCAGTACATGGTTTACTACACTTACTTGGATATGATCATATGAACAAAGAAGATGAAGAAATAATGTTTGCTAAACAGGAGATGATTTTAGATGAATGCGGAATTACGCGATAAACAAAAAAGACTTGGTTTTAAAAGATTTTTAAAAAGTTTTTCTTACTCTTTTGATGGGCTAAAATATGCTTATACACATGAACAAAGTATGTTTATTCATTTTATGGCAGTTACTATTGTGGTAATAGCGGGTATAACTTTAAAAATAAATGTAATGGAATGGTTAATCTGTTTTATTTTATTTGGCTTAGTTATGGCAACAGAACTGATTAACACTTCTCTAGAAGCAGTAGTGGATTTAGCTTGTCCTAAAATCCATCCTCTAGCTAAAATAGCTAAAGATACGGCTTCAGCTGCCGTTTTTGTTTTTTCGTTAGTAGCTTTTATTAGCGGAATGATAATATTTTTACCTAAAATATTAGCTTTTATATAGGAGGGCTTATATGAAAGAAAAATTGTTAAAATTATTGGATAATGCTTACGCACCCTATTCTAACTATAAAGTGGCGGCTATTGTAGTGATGAAAGATGGCAATGAATTTGCTGGGGTTAATGTGGAAAACGCTTCTTACGGAGCTAGTATATGTGCTGAGAGAAATGCCATTAATAGTGCTGTTACAAAGGGCTACAAGAAAGGTGATTTTCAAGCATTATATTTGATGGTTAAGCAAGATAAAATTACTTTTCCATGTTTTATTTGTCGTCAAACTTTAACTGAATTTTTTAATATGAATGATGATTTATATTTATTAACAACCTCTAGAGAAGAACACTATCATATGAAAGATATTCTTGTTTATCCTTTTTCTAGTGAGGATTTAAGATGAAAGCTGGTTTTGCTTGCTTAATCGGCCGACCTAATGTTGGAAAATCAACATTATTAAATAGTATACTTGGTAAAAAAATAGCGATTACTTCTAGTAAAGCGCAAACGACACGTAATATGATTCAAGGTATTTATAATGATGAAGACGGGCAAATTGTTTTTGTAGATACACCAGGTATTCATAAACCAAATAATCGTTTGGGAGAATATTTGAACAAACAAGCCTATTTTACTATTAGTGACGTTGACATTGTTATTTTTTTAATTGACGCTAGTGAAAAATTAGGACCTGGCGATAAATTTATTATGGAAAAATTAAAAGATATCAATAAGCCTATTATTTTAGTTTTAAATAAAATTGATCAAATTAATAAAGAAACTTTATATAAACAAATTTTAGAGTATAAAGATTTAATCAATTTTTCAGACATTGTTCCTGTTTCAGCTTACAAAAAAGATAATATTAATACTTTGATTAAAGTAATTAAAACATATTTGCCTGATAACTATAAGTATTATGATGAAGATACAATTACTAATAAACCGACTTCCTTTTTAATAGCGGAAATGGTCAGAGAACAGATTTTTCGAAAAACTGGTGAGGAAATACCTCATTCTACTACTTGTCTAGTAGAAAGCATTCGTAAAAAGAAAGATGCTTATTTAATCAATGTTGTTATTATTGTTGATAGAGAATCATTAAAGAAAATAATAATTGGTAAAAATGGGCAAAAAATTAAAGAAATTGGTATGTTGGCGCGTTATAATATTGAAGAATTATTAGAAAATAAAGTATATTTAGAGTTATTTGTCAAAGTTATTAAAAACTGGCGTGATAAGGAACAATATTTGACGGAATTTGGATATAAAGATTTTGAATAAAAAGAATAAATGGCAGTAAAGTTTATCACCATATTATTAGGAAGGTGATAAAATGTCTAAAAAATTATTATGGGATTTATTTAAAAAGACTGGCAAAATTGAATATTATATTAAATATAAGAAAGATGGTGAATAGATGGATGTTGTAATTGGGGGTAAATATCGTCATTTTAAAGGACATGTTTATAAAGTATTAATGATAGCTAATGATGCAGAGTCACCTAATGATGATATTAAAAAATTAGTCATTTATCAAAATATTGATAATGGTGAGGTATGGGCTAGAGAAAAAGGTGATTTTTTATCAGATGTACCAAAAGATAAATATCCAAGCATTGAGCAAAAAGAAAGATTTAGATTATTAGATAATGATTGAAAAATTAGAAGGAATTGTGCTTGGAGAAAGAGATTATGGCGAAACAAGTAAGATATTAAATGTTTTGACCCAAAAATATGGCGTTATTGGTATAATGTCAAAAGGGTGCAAAAATATAAAAAGTGATCTGCGGGTTGTTAGTACCAAACTCACTTATGGGTATTTTTATGTTTATTATAAAGAAGATAAACTATCAACATTAACTAATGTTGATATTATTAATAGTTTTAAAAATATTAAAAGTGATATCGTTAAAATAAGTTATGCTACATTTCTAACTGATTTAACGGCGCAAGTTATTAAACAAAATAGTGATGCAGAAATATATAATATTTTTATTGCTAGTCTAATAAAATTAGAAAATAATTTTGATGCTATGGTAATTACTAATATTGCTGAACTGAAATATTTATCATATTTAGGGGTAATGCCTATTTTAGATGGTTGTAGTATATGTGGAAGTACTAGTAATATTGTTAGTTTATCTTGTGATAAAGGTGGTTATGTTTGTCAAAATTGTCTTCAACATGAAAGACTTACTAGTGTTAAAACTATTAAAATGATAAGAATGTTTTATTACGTTGATATTTCTAAAATAGAAAAACTAGATATCAGTAATGAAGTAAAAAATGAAATAAACAAATTTTTAGATGATTATTATGACAAATATACAGGTTTATATTTAAAAACCAAAACTTTTTTAAATAATCTAAATAAGATATGTTAGGAGACGGTATGGAAGGTTATCAATATTTAATTATTCCTTTTATAACTTTATTTTTAGCGCAAATCATAAAATTTATTATTGAATCAATATTTGATAAGAAATGGAAATGGGCTAGGCTTTTTAACGGTAGTGGTGGTATGCCAAGCAGCCATAGTTCTTTTGTTTCATCTTTAACAATGTTAATTGGTCTTAATGAAGGAATAGAAAGTCCTTTATTTGCTATGTCATTAGTATTTGCTTTAATTGTTGCTTATGACTCTCTAGGGCTTAGAAAAGAAAGCGGCCTACATGCTGAAGCATTAAATAAAATAGGAGAAGAAATATTTTCTATTAAAAATTATAAAGTGGGATTTAAACATCTTAAAGAAAAATTAGGTCATAATCCTATTGAAGTATTTATGGGTATTGTTCTAGGAATAATGATTAGTTGTATTTATTATTTGTCTTTTATATCATAAGAGTTGACAAGATAGTAATATTTAGATACAATATTAGTATAATTATTGAAAGAGCTGCGATGACGAGGTTGGAATCTTCGAGCAATGCAAATAGAGCTGATTCTTAAATGAATAAGTAAGGTGGAACCGCGAGTAATCGTCCTTACCAATTGTTTAAGCGTCAGTTTTTTTAAGAGGAGGAAATATGAGTAAAATATCAATGGAAGAACTAGTTAATTTATGTAAACAATATGGTTTTATATATCAAGGAAGTGAAATATATGGAGGACTTGCTAATACATGGGATTATGGTCCTTTAGGAAGTCGTCTTAAAAATAATTTAAAAGATGCTTGGAGAAAAAAATTTATTCAAGAAAGAAAAAATGCGTATGAAATAGACCCTAGTATTTTAATGCATCCTAGAGTTTGGGAAGCAAGTGGACATGTGGGTAGTTTTAGCGACCCCTTAATAGATTGCAGGGAGTGTAAAACTCGTCATCGTGCTGATAAATTATTAGAAGCTAACAATATTGAAGGTGCTGATGCTTTAAGTCATGAAGAAATGATCAAAGTAATAAAGGATAATAAAATACCTTGTCCAAATTGTGGAAAAAGTAATTTTACAGACATTAGAGAATTTAATTTGATGTTTGAAACGTATCGTGGTGTAACTGAAGAAAGTAAAATGAAAATTTATCTTAGACCAGAAAATGCACAAGGAGAATATGTAAATTATTTAAATGTTCTTCGTACTACTCGTTCTAAATTACCATATAGTATTGGTCAAATTGGGAAAGCTTTTAGGAATGAAATAACACCAGGTAATTTTACCTTTAGAACAATAGAATTTGAACAAATGGAATATCAGACTTTTTGCAAAGAAGGTGAAGATAATAAATTATATGAATATTTTAAAGAATTTGGTAAACAATTTTATCTTGGTTTAGGTATTCCACAAGAAAAATTAAGATATAAAGATCATGATAAATTGGCGCATTATGCTAAAGCAGCTTGTGATATTCAGTATGAATTTCCTTGGGGTTTTGATGAAATCAACGGCACACATAATAGGACAAATTATGATTTATCTAGACATGAAGAATATAGTGGTGTTTCTATGAAATATACTGATCCAGAAACCAATGAAAAATATATTCCATATATAATTGAAAGTACTTATGGTGTTGATAGGAGTATTTTAGCTTTATTATTTAACGCTTATGATAAAGAAACGTTAGAAAATGGTGAAACGAGAGAAGTACTTAAATTGCATCCTTTTTTAGCTCCTTATAAAGTGGCTGTACTTCCATTGATAAAAAAATTGCATAGTGAAAAAGCAAATGAAATTTATGAATATTTAAATAAATATTTTATGACTGCTTATGATGAAAGTGGTAATATTGGAAAAAGATATCGTCGTCAAGATGTTATTGGGACACCTTTTGCTATCACTGTTGATGAAGAAACTTTAAATAGTAATACAGTCACAATACGTGACCGTGATACGATGAAGCAAATAACAATTTCTTTAGATGAATTAGTAATGTATTTAAATAAAGTATTATCTTATTAAGATGGATGTTGGTGGTATAATGATTAAAAAAAGTATTAATGATGAATGGAAAAGTTTAGGTGTAATTAATAAAGATGTTATTAATTATCGGAATTTTAATATTTTACCAAGGTCAACGCCAACATTAATTTATAGCAAGCAACCACCTGACAAATTAGAATTTGCAGTTATATCTGATACTCATTATGGATCTAATTATACTGATGAGGATTTGATTGAACAAATAGGTGAATATTGTTATAGAAATAATATAGATGTAATAATGCATTTGGGTGATTTTATTGAAGGCGATTTAGGAACTAAGATAGATATACTGTTTCGTCGTGGCAAGAGATTGTCCCCCAAGAGGTTAGAAAATTTTAAAAATAAAATGAAACTTGATTATTATTTAGAACAAGTAGAATATGCTTGTTCTCATTATCCTGCCTGCAAAAATACTTATGCGATAAGTGGCAATCATGATATTATTTATAATAAAGGTAATTATCTTAATGCTTTAACATATATCTCTAAAGAAAGAAAAGATATAATACATTTAGGATATGGTTTTGGCTATTTAAAATATAATGATGTTAATATATTATTAGCTCATGGTGATTTTGCGAGTTTACCAAATAAATATTCTAAACTTAAAGTAGAAGAAAAACCAGGTTATTCTTTGCTTGATAATAGCTCGTTTACTTATGATTTTTTATGTTTAGGTCATGTTCATGAACATGATTATTATCAGTATCATAATACACATGTTCTTCAAGCTCCTGGTTTTACTAATAAGAACTATACAGATGCGGAAATGGGATTTTTTCATGTTACTATTAATTTTACTAGTGAAAATAAGATTGGTTTTGTTCAAATAGATTATCATGAACTTAAAAAAGCAAATAATAAAATATATATACATCAAAAAATAACGACTCCTAAATGAAAGGAATAAAATGAAAAGAATAATTTTAGTAGATGGAAACAATTTAGTTTTCAGAAGTTATTATGCAACAGCTTATAATGGCAACTTCATGAAAAATAGCAAGGGTTTTCCAACAAATGCTATTTATGGTTTTGTTAACATGATTAACAAAATAATTAATGAAGAAAAACCCGAGTATATGTTAGTAGCTTTTGACAAAGGCAAAACTTTTCGTCATGAAAAGTATCAAGAATATAAAGCAGGGCGTATTGAAACACCTGATGAACTAAAAAAACAAATGCCTCTTGCTAAAGAAATATTAACCTATATGGGAATTAAATATTATGAAATTGATAATTATGAAGCGGATGATATTATTGGCACTTTTGCTAGATACTGCGTTCTTGATAAAGATGTTATCGGAACAATTGTTAGTAGTGATCATGATTTATTACAACTTATTTCCAATGAAGTTGATATTAAGCTTTTAAAACAAAAAGACTATATTAGATATAATCCTGAGAGTTTTTATGATGAATATAAAATTGAGCCAATTAAGATAATTGATTTGAAAGCACTGCAAGGTGATTCCTCAGATAATATTCCTGGCGTAAAAGGAATTGGTGAAAAAACAGCTTTAAAATTATTACAAACATATAATTCTTTAGATGGTGTCTATGAAAATATTGATAAAATAACAGGAAAATTAAAGGAAAAACTTATTACTGATAAAGCTAATGCTTATTTAAGTTATGAACTTGCAACTGTTAATCAAGATGTCCCTTTACCTATTAACTTAGCTGATATCAAAATAGCTCAAGGAGATAGTGATAAGCTACGATCTTTATATGAAGAATTAGAATTTTATTCTTTATTAAAAAAAGAAACGGCTGTTACTTTATCTATTTCCTATGAAGTTATAGAAGACATTAATAAGTTAAAGATTGATAATGGTACTATTTATTTTGAAATGGATGAAACTAATTATCATCAAGCAACTGTTAGAGGAATATCATTATATGATGGTAATAAAGGATATTATTTACCTTTTGATGTCTTTTTAGAAAATAGTGCATTTATCCTAGCAAAAGTAACTGCAACTTATGATTTGAAAAAAATGATAGCTATTTTAAAATGGAATAATGTTAATTTTAATAAAACTTTATTTGATATTATGATAGCTGCTTATCTTTTAGATTACAATGTTAAAGATGATATTGCCTATCTAGCTAATCAGTTTAATTATAGTATTGCCTTTCATGAACATATTTATCCTAAAAAAGGTTTTGATGAAAAAAAGATGATGGATAATGCTGTATTGAAAGCTAAATTTATCTATGATTTAAAAGAAGAATTAGAAGCAAAATTAGTTAAAGAAGAGTTATATGACTTATTTTATGATATTGAGTTACCTCTAGCACTAGTTTTAGCTAAGATGGAGTATAATGGCGTTCATGTTGATACCAAAGCGCTTAAAGAAATGGGCGAAGAAATAAAACTAAAAGTAGATTTAGTAAGTAACGATATTTATAATATGGCAGGTGAAGTATTTAATATATCTTCTCCTAGTCAATTAGGCAATATTTTGTTTGAAAAACTTAATTTACCACATGGTAAAAAAGGTAAAACCGGTTATTCAACTGCTATTGATGTTTTAAATAAATTACAAGGAAAACATCCTATTATTGAAGCTGTTATGGAATATAGAACGATGACTAAACTTTACACCACTTATATAGAAGGTTTACTAAATACGGTGAAAAGTGATGGTAAGATTCATACTATTTATACACAAACTTTAACCAGAACCGGCAGACTTTCTTCAATTGAACCTAATTTACAAAATATTCCTATTAGATATGAATATGGTCGTCTTATTAGGAAGGCTTTTGTTCCAAGTGCTAATTCTCTTATTATCAGTAGTGATTATTCACAAATTGAGTTACGTATTTTAGCACATATGGCAGGAGTTGAAGCATTAGTTAATGCTTTTAAAGATGGCATGGATATTCATACTAAAACAGCCATGGATATTTTTAAAGCTAGTAAAGAAGAAATTACGCCTGATAAAAGACGAATTGCTAAAGCAGTTAACTTTGGTATTATATATGGTATTAGTGGTTATGGATTATCAGAAAATCTTGATATTCCTTTTAAGGAAGCTAAAAAATTTATAGATGATTATTTGGATACTTATCCAGGTATAAAAGAATATATGGAAAAAATTATAAGTGAAGCTTATCAAAATGGTAGTGTCAGGACATTATTTAATCGTAAGAGAAATATTCCTGAACTAGAAAACAAGAATTATATGATCAGACAACAAGGTGAACGTATTGCGTTAAATACACCTATCCAAGGAACAAGTGCTGACATAATCAAAAAAGCTATGATTGCAATTGATGAGACCTTTAATAAAGAAAGTATTAAAAGTAAAATGATATTACAGGTTCATGATGAACTAGTATTTGATGTATTAGAAACGGAAAAAGACAAAGTCATTGCCATTATAGAAGAAAAGATGGAACAAATTTGCACTTTAAATGTTCCACTTAAAGTTGATATAGAATGGGGGAAGAATTGGTATCAAGCCAAATAAATATGAGTAAAGAATTAAAAGTAATGCTAATTAGTTTAATAACTAATATTGGGCTTAGTTTGGTAAAGATAATAGCTGGTCTTCTTGGCACTTCAAGCGCTTTAATTGTCGATGGTATTCACTCTTTTAGTGATTTAATAACTGATTTTATTGCAATTATTGGTAATTATCTGGCAAAAAAACCGGCTGATATAAAACATCCATATGGGCATGGGATAAGTGAATATATTACTAGTTTTATTATTGGTTTAATGGTTATTGTTGTTGGACTTAGTGTTGTAGAAACAATGAGCACAAAATCATCACAAATTCCTAGTTTGTTTGTTATCGTTATAGTTATTACAACAATTATTATTAAAATGTTATTATCAAGATATTTAATTCATCAAGGTAAAAATTTAAATAATTCTATAATATTTGCAAGTGGCAAGGAAAGTGGAGCAGACGTTGTTACTTCTATTATCGTTCTAATATCAACGTTACTATCACAATTGTCTAATTATTTTGCATTTTTTAAGTATATTGATAAAATAACTAGTATTATCGTCGCTTTATTTATAATTAAAGTTGGTTTTAATATCGCAAGAGATAGTGCCAGTCATATCATGGGTGAACAAGAAGATAATGTGATATATTTAGAAGATTTGAAGTCAGAAATGTCTCATTCCTTAGTAATAATAAATCAGTTTGTTCTTTTAAAATATGGGCCTTATTCTAAATTATTAGCAGAAATAGCTTTAGATGGAGATATTAGTTTAAAAGAAGCTCATGAAGTTATTGATGAAATAGAAACAAAAATAAAACGATTTGATGATAAAATATTATATATTAATATTCATATGTGTCCAATTGTTGACAAAGATAAATAGATGTGCTAAAATCGTTTTATAAATCGTTGAAAAAGAATAGTAATAAAAGTAATTATTAATAGAAAGTTAGTGGTTGATGGAAACTGACAATAAACTTTTATGAATCTACTTTGGAGTAAAGTGTAAACACTTTCGGTAATACCGTTATCATTATTAATTAAGATATACATTTAGTATAAATTAGGATGGCACCACGACATTATCGTTCCTATAACAAGGAATTATAATGTTTTTTTATTAGTATAAGGGGGATTTAGATATGATTGATAAAATAGTTGAAAGTTGTAATTATGTTGTCAATAATGCTAAGCATGTAATAATTGATTACAATAGGTTAGATGAATTTGTTGCAAATATTGAAAATATAGAGATGCAACATTATTTTACCCAATTGCCATATCCTCTTTTAGAAATGAGCACGGAAGATATTGTAAATTTATTAGTTATATATGATTCCATTAACTATTCATTTTGGGGTAATCCCAAATGGTCCATTCAATTTTATGATGATACTATAGATGGATCATCAGCTTTACTATTTTGTATATATAGTTTGTTTAAAGCCAAAGAAAGTGAAGATATATTTGATTACCTAGAACATATGACAATTGATGAATTTGAGTTGATATTGAAAGGAAATGTTCCCATTCCACTACTTGAAAAAAGATATAAAACAGTTGCTAATGTATCGAAAATAATTAATCAACATATGAATGGTAATTTCTATCAATATATTAAAAACAAATTGAATTCGGATGAGTTATTTGAAGTAATAGTAAAATGTTTTCCTGATTTTGAGGATATTAGAATATATGACGAAAAAACAATTTACTTTTATAAATTAGCACAGCTATTAACTTCTGACATTTTGCATATAATAAAATTAAAAGAAAAAGTTGCTGTTAATTATGATAGTTTAGTAGGGTGCGCTGATTATAAAA
>JAQUUG010000025.1 GCA_028693965.1 Bacilli bacterium | reverse complement strand
GTCAAATAATAATTGAAAAAAGAGATATAAATGTGATATACTATTTACGAGAAGTAAATAATAAGCTACTTGGATTTAAATATAACAATGATATGTATTATTATCTTAAGAATGGTATGGAAGATATCATAGGTATTTTAGATGATGAATTAAATCTAATAGTAAACTATGAGTATGACAGTTGGGGTAAAGTAGTTAGTGTTAAAGATAATAATGGAATAGTTATAACTGATCAAACTCATATAGGACATATTAATCCATTTAGGTATAGGTCATACTATTATGATACTGAAACTGGTCTATATTACTTAAATAGTAGGTATTATAATCCTGAATGGGGTAGATTTATTAATGCTGATGGAATTATTGGAGCTAATGAAGATATATTTGGATATAATTTATACTTATATTGTAGCAATAATCCTACAACATTTACTGATACTAGTGGAGAATGGAAATTACCATCATTAAAAAGCATTGGTAAAGCTATAACAAGTGCTGCAAAAACAGTTGCAAATAGTTTGAAAAACATTGGTGAACAATTAGTTAATGTAGTAAGCAGTGCAGTTAATGTTGCTGTAGAAAAAGCTGTAGAAATTATTGATAATACTATAAATTATAGTTCAAAAAAGAATAATATATCACAAGAAAACATAAACAAGTTACCGACAACAGGTAAACCAAATTCAACAGCACAAAAACCTAATGGAGATTTGAGAAATTATGGACCTGATGGTAATGCTGTTACAGATACTGATTACAGTCATCCTAACCACCATCCACAAATACCAAATCCACACGCGCATGATTGGACATGGAATGAAAAAGGTGTTCCTAGTAGAGGCCCAGCCTATGATCCAAATATTAATAAAATACTAATAAAAACCACAACTACCATTGGAGTAGGATATTTAATTTATAGAGGAGTTAGAATGCTACCATCACTTGTCCCAGGCTTTTGGTGGACTATACCAATTAATGCTGTGACACCATAAGGAGGAAAAAATGAACGGAATTAAATTTAAAATACCTAATAAGTATTGCAATTATTTATATGAAATTTTAATGGGAATTGATTTTGAAGACAGTTTTTGGAAAATAGAAGATGAAGAAGTTTATAAAGATGATGGTGGAGATTTATTTTGCACTATTAATTATAATAATAATGATTTTAAACAATTGATATCTACAAATATATATTATACTATATTTTTAAAACTTCAACTATATATGGAAAAAGAATCAAACTATAGTATTAATAATTTTAACGATTTTTTAAATAGTGATTGTGAGTTAATATTATTTATTACGGATAATGAATATGTAGAAATATATTCGAAAAATTCAAATATGTTAAATATAATAATGAATAATGCTAAGCTATGTAATTTTAGCAATATAGAAATGATTGTTGATATTTCTAAAATAAGGAAAACATTTTCTGCATATAGTGATTAAAATATTAAATTCAGATGAGTTACATTGTAGAATGTTTTGTTGTTAGTGACATTTAAAGAGCAGTAGTTTTAAAGTGTCCATAATGGGGTTCACTTCAATTTTTCTGCTTTTTTTTTGACTTAAAACTACATCTCCAACTAATACAATAACTATAAAACACCTAAATAACTTAGTAACAAGCATAAAAAAATACTCCTGAAAAATAACAAGTATTAGTAATAATGATAACTTAATTAGAGAATATGTTTATGATGATTTAAATCAGTTAAGTGAAGAATATGATTATATAAATAGTATTATAAAAGAATATAGTTATGATATATATGGTAATATTTTAGATAAAAAAGAATATGACTTAGAGACAAATACCTTATTACAAACTGATACTTATGAATATAACAATAACCTTTGGATTGATCAGTTAACTAAATATAATAATACTACTATAACTTATGATAATATAGGAAACCCCTTAACAATAGGTAATGATATAAGTTTAAGCTATATCAATGGTAGGGAGTTAAGTAGTTACAGTGATTTAAATAATACTATAACTTATAAATATAATAAAGATGGAATTAGGATAGAAAAAGAAGTTAATAATGTTAAGAGTAGTTATTATGTCGAAAATAGTCAAATAATAATTGAAAAAAGAGATATAAATGTGATATACTATTTACGAGAAGTAAATAATAAGCTACTTGGATTTAAATATAACAATGATATGTATTATTATCTTAAGAATGGTATGGAAGATATCATAGGTATTTTAGATGATGAATTAAATCTAATAGTAAACTATGAGTATGACAGTTGGGGTAAAGTAGTTAGTGTTAAAGATAATAATGGAATAGTTATAACTGATCAAACTCATATAGGACATATTAATCCATTTAGGTATAGGTCATACTATTATGATACTGAAACTGGTCTATATTACTTAAATAGTAGGTATTATAATCCTGAATGGGGAAGGTTTATAAATGAGGATAAGAATATATCTACTGAACAAGGATTTATCTGTTATAATATGTATGTTTATACAGAAAACAATCCCATTTGTAGAACTGATAGCAGTGGAGGTATCTGGTTTCATGTTGCAGGGGCTGTCATTGGTGGTCTTTCATCATTTGGAATAAAAATTATCAGTAATATATCTTCAGGAAACACTTGGTATTCAGGCACTGCAGGAGCATTCGCTAATGGAGCTATTGCTGGATTTATAGTAACAACTCCATTTGGATTAAAAGCAGCAGGAATAGCTACAGCATCATATGGAAGTTCTTTAGCGGAATCGTTAGTAGAACAATTACTAAGTAATAATGGTGTATCGTTGTCCGCTATAATTTGGGATACAGCAATAAACGGAACTATTGATTTTGTTTTAGGTAGTGTGATTGGTGATGTTTATAAGATAAATAAAGGTTGGTATAGACCACAAAAAATAAGTACAAGTTTTGCAGGTAATTATACTAGAAAGTTAACAGTTAATACTATTGTGTCAGATACTTATACACAAGTAACAACTGCTGCTTTAGACAAACAAATAGCAGCATTAAAAAGTGAACGCGATAAGATTATTAAAAAAATAGAGGAAATAAATGATAAATTAAGTAAATTGACGGATTCTAATAATATGTTAAGTGGAGAAGGTTATGGTGGCGGCTTTTCTGGTGGCGCAGGCAAAGGTGGTGGAGGCGGCGGAGGCGGCCGTTTCTAATAAAAAGGAGAATATTATATATGAAGAATAAACATAAAGTTTTATTAGTTAAAGGAGTAATTGCATTAGCTGCAATATTATCAATGGTGGATTTTTATTATTTGTGTATGCTTGAAAAATTACCAGAGAATGATATAAGATTTAATTTTTATGAAAGAAGAGCTATTATAATGTCTGTTTTAGCAGCTATCTCTACAATAATCATGGTAATACTAATGATGAAGATAGATATAAGACCACAAAAAACAAAATCAGGAAAATATAAACTAAAAATAAATACCTTTAATGATTTTAAAAATCATTTAATAAAAATGCTTATAAATGATGGTTATAAAAAACATGACATATTTAATGGCAAGTTATATGAAATAGAATATTTAATAAAAAAATCATATAGACAATCAGATATTGTTATCATGTTAAAAGTACCAGAATTAACAGAAGAGATATATAATAAATATCAAGAAAACTACTTTGAAGACTTTGGTAACTATTTATTAGAAGCTAGGCAAATAAAAGCTACAGATAGTATCAACACTATATTTATTATTTGTGTAGATAGAGTAACACCCATTTTCTCAAAATATACGGAAAGTAACGTCAAACAATATTTTGCTAGATATAATTTACCAGTAGGAATATCGTTAGGATCAAATACTTTATATATAGCTACGCAAGTAGAAGGATACGCTAGAAGCAGATGGAAAAACCTATCAAAATTATTTTACAAATATATCAGAGATATAATTGATACTAAAAAAGAGCATTAGTTTTTCAACTTTTCAGCTTTTCCGCTCTTTTTCTTTTGACTTAAAATTACCTTTCCAACTAATACAATAACTACAAAATAGCAAAATAACTTAGTAACAAGCATAAAAAAAGAGCCATAGCTCTTATCTTACTTTTGACATTAAATACGTTTTAGCTTCAACCGGAAAATCATTAATAATACCAAGTGGTATCTCGTTTCCTACTACATTATTGTAATCATTTAATATTTTTTCTAAAAATCTATAGTGTTGTAATGGTTCTTTATCATCCCATGAATATAATGACATATTATGTTTGAAAAGAGCTTCAAGTAGCTGTTCGTCAATTAAAGGATACTCACAACTAACAAAGTCAAATCCCACACTAACTGTTTCCATTAAATGTTTAGTTTGGTTTTTGCTGTATAATCCACCAACTGTTAAGCTTGGTAATTTTTCTTTAATTCGGTACATAGCTTCTAAATTATAGCCTTCTAAAACAATCTGACGTTTTTGAAATTGATAAATTTTAAGCATATCTACTAAGGCATCTTCATAATATCTTTGCTTTCTTTCACTATATTCATCTTTATTTACTTTAGCTTCCACCACTAAGGTTTTGTTTGGCTTAAAATTAATTAAGATATCTTCAAAGGTTGCTATAGGGGCGGACATTTTACGCGTTTGTAAGTAAGCGTTAAAAAAGAAAGGATATGCCTCTTTATAAGGTAATGTTCTAAATAATTGAATAGCTTTATCAATCATAGGTGTATGAAATTGTAAGTTCTTTAACTCTGAAAATGGAGTATCAATTATTTTACCTTTTGCAGAAGTGGTAATACTATTAAGACTACCATTATGCATGTTAACTAAAGTACCATCTGCTGTCATTCTAATATCAATTTCCGATCCGTCTATTTGTGGGTTTTCACTACAAGCTAAAACGGCTTCTAAACTATTTTCAACATAAAGACTTGAAAGACCATGACGTCCAATAAATTCTATTTTTTTCATTAAAATTTTCCCCCCCTTGATTGCTCTTATTATACATTATTATAAACAAAATTATAAACAAATGTCAAATAGGAATGGTTGTAATAAAGTTAATGATATAATCTTCTTAAATAGCGCATATATTAATAGTATTAGTAATTAATTATGGAAAAAGTAATAATTTTTTTAATTGTTCTTGCACCTTTTATAAAAATGTGCTATTATGTTTGTAGGCACATAAAAGTGTTTTTTATTTGAAAATAAAAAGTAGAGGTATTTATGGAAAAAGAAAAAACGAAAAAAATCGTCAAAGCTAAAACTAAAACAAAAAAAGTAGTCAAAAGTCATGGCAAAGTAGTAACATTTTTAATGGACGTTAAAAAAGAAATGGGTAAAGTAAGATGGCCAAATCGTAAAGAAATGACCACTTATTCAATTGCTACAATTGTCTTTGTAATCTTCTTTGCTTTATTTTTCTCCCTTAATGACATTATCTTATCAGGAATAAAGATGGTGCTTAAATAATGCAAAAAGAATGGTATGTAGTAAATACTTATTCAGGGCATGAGAATAAAGTAAAAGAAAAATTAGAAATGCGTGCTAACTCAATGGGAATGGAAGACTACATTCTAAGAGTTGTTGTTCCAGAAACAACGGAAATAGAAATTAAAGACGGCGTAAAAAAAGAAAAACTAAAGAAAATGTTTCCTGGTTACATCTTAGTAGAAATGATTATGACAGATGAAGCTTGGTTTATTGTTCGTAATACCCCTGGTGTTACAGGATTTATCGGTTCATCAGGTAAAGGAGCTAAACCTTTCCCACTAACCCTACCGGAAGTTGATAAAATTTTAGGTAGTATGGGATTAAGAAGAGTAGAACTAGAAAGCGATTTTGAAGTAGGAACGATGGTCAAGGTTATTAATGGACCTTTCGCTAGTATGTATGGTAAAGTAAAAAACATTGATTTAGATAATCAAAAAATTGAAGTAACACTTGATTTATTTGGACAAGAAACAATAGTTGAACTAGAATTAACAGAAATTGAAAAAGCCTAGTTTACAAAATAAATAAAATGTGTTATTATTAACTAGCTATATTGTTTTAATATAGATTAACAAGTGGGAGATGTTTCATGCGGATGTCATTTGGACCACTCGCGAAAAAAATATAGGAGGTGTTTTTCGTGGCAAAGAAAGTAACTAAAAAAATTAAATTACAAATTCCTGCCGGCAAAGCAACGCCAGCTCCACCAGTTGGAACAGTTTTAGGCCCAGCCGGAATTAATTTACAAGAATTCTGTACAAAATATAATGATGCAACAAGAGATAGAATGGGTGACATATTACCAGTTGAAATATCTATTTATGAAGATAGAACATTTGATTTCGTAATTAAAACGCCACCAGTAGGATTCTTAATAAAAAAATATACTAAAATCAAATCAGGATCAAGTAAAGGATCAAAAGAAACAGTTGCTACTTTAACCAAAGAACAATTACGTGAAATAGCTGAAATTAAATTACCAGACTTAAATGCTGATGATGTAGAAGCTGCTATGAAAACTGTTGCAGGAACAGCACGTAACATGGGCGTTAAAGTAGAAGATTAATTATAATCAAACATAGGTGATACCTATGTGGGAGGAAAAATCCGCATAACCACATAAGGAGGTAAATGATGAAAAAAGGAAAGAAATATATTGAAGCTTCTAAATTAGTAGAAAAAAATAAACTTTATACTAAAGAAGAAGCAATAAAATTAGTAAAAGACACATCAGTTTCAAAATTTGATGCATCAGTTGAAATAGCGCTTAATCTTAATCTAGATACTAAAAAAGCTGATCAACAATTAAGAGGAGCAATGGTTTTACCTAATGGTACTGGCAAAACTAATAAAGTTTTAGTTATCGCTAAAGGTGAAAACGCTAATATTGCTAGAGCAGCTGGAGCTGACTTTGTTGGCGATACTGATTTACTTCAAAAAATTGAAAAAGAAAATTGGTTTGACTTTGATACTATGATTGCAACACCTGATATGATGCCTGCACTTGGAAAATTAGGTAGAGTTTTAGGACCTAAAGGTCTTATGCCAAATCCTAAAACAGGAACAGTAACAACAGATGTTAAAAAAGCAGTTGAAGATGTTAAAAAAGGACGTGTTGAATACCGTACTGACAGTTATGGTAATGTTCATGCTATAGTTGGTAAAGTATCTTTTGATGAAGATAAATTACTAGAAAACTTAAAAGCATTCATGTCACTAATTGTTAAAACTAAACCATCAGTTGTCAAAGGAAAATATATTAAAAACATCAGTATTTCATCAACAATGGGTCCTGGAATCAAAATTGATGAAAATAGTTTTGACTTTTAATAAATAGTATGTTATAATTAACTTATCTTTGATTTATGGAGTGCCGTAGACAGTAGGGGCTATAAGCTTAATAATCCTACCGAGGACTTAAATGATTTTAAGTAACCTTAATAGTCTCTTACGGTAAATAGGAGACTATTTTTTTAGGCACATAGATATTAGAAGGAGGGAAGAAGATGGCAAATCAAAAGATTTTAGACCAAAAACAACTTGTAATTGATGAAATAACAGATCATGTTAAAGCATCTAAAGCTAGTGTTTTCTTTGAGTACCGTGGCTTAACTGTTTCTGAAATGACAGAATTAAGACGTGGCCTTAAAAAAGTTGATTCTGATGTTAAAGTATATAAGAATACTTTAGTTGAAAGAGCACTTAACACTTTAGACTTAGATTTAAAAGAACATTTGAATGGTCCTAAAGCTATGGCTTTTGGTCCAGATGCAGTCGCACCTATTAAGGTATTAAGCGATTTTAGCAAAAAACATCCAGCTTTAGAAATGAAAGTTGGTATTGTTGAAGGCGGTATCGCTAACATTAATACCCTTAATGAACTTGCAGCTATACCATCACGTGAAGGATTACTTACGATGCTGGCTGGAGGTCTTATCGCAACAGTACGCGATTTAGCAATTTGCTTAGACTTACATAGTCAAAATTTAGAAAAATAAGAGGAGGAAAAATAAAATGGCAAAATTTACAAAAGAAGAATTTATTAGTGGATTAAAAGAAATGACAATTCTTGAAGTTAAAGAATTAGTAGACGCAATGAAAGAGGAATTTGGTGTTGACCCATCAGCCGTAGCAGCCGCTCCTGTAGCAGCCGCTGTTGTTGAAGAAGGACCAAGTACTGCTAACGTAGTGTTAACAAGCGCTGGAGCTTCAAAACTAGCTGTTATTAAAATCATTCGTGAATTAACAGGTTTAGGATTAAAAGAAGCTAAAGACATTGCCGATAATGGTGGTGTTGTTAAAGAAAACGCATCTACTGATGAAGCTAAAGAAATTAAAGCTAAATTTGAAGAAGCTGGAGCTTCTGTTGAATTAAAATAATCTATTAACATAGTTAGGCCTATACTAAATAATATTAGTATGGGCTTTAAGTGTTTATTAAAGAGGTAAAAATGGAACACTATTTTACTAACGATAGCAAATCAAAAAGTGAAGTAAAAGAAAAAACTGTTATCATTAATGATAAAACACTTAAATTTTTAACTGATAATGGTGTTTTCTCAAAAAAAGGCTTAGATTTTGGGACAAGGACTTTGCTAGAAAACTTACCAGTTATGGCAATAAAAGGCAATGTTTTAGACTTTGGCTGTGGTTATGGACCAATTGGTATTTACCTAAAGAAAATAACTAACGCTAATATTGATATGGTTGATATTAATCATAGAAGCCTTAGTTTAGCTAGAAAAAATGCAGTATTAAATAAAACTGACGTTAACATTTTCGAAAGTGACATCTATAGTAGTGTGACTAATAAGTATAATTATATTATTTCTAACCCTCCAATTAGAGTAGGAAAAGATATTTTATATGAAATATTGTTAGGCGCGAAAGACCATCTAAAAAGTAATGGTGAATTATGGATTGTCATTAATAAAGACCAAGGCGCTAAAACAGTCGTTCAAAAATTAAGTTCGGAGTATATAGTAGAAGTAATAACCAAAAACAAAGGATTTTATGTTATCAAAGCAAAAAATAAGTAAAATGCGGTCAAATTATCTTTTTTTCATTGACATCTTGTTATGTTTTTGATAAAATTATAAATTGGTGGCATATACTTATTATTAAAGTTATGTTTAAAAGTTTATTTTAGTTTATAGGGGTGAAAAAGTGGCTTATACTGTTAAAAAATATGGTGATCATCGTGAGAGAAGATGCTATGCAAAAACAGAAAATGCAATTGAATTAGGAAATTTGTTAGAAATTCAAAAAAAATCATATAATTGGTTTATTGAAGTAGGAATAAAAGAGGTTATTGAAGATGTGTTTCCGGTAGAAAGTTTTACGGGAAATTTAATGCTTGAATTTGGAGATTACTCTTTTGATGAACCAAGATATTCAATCAAAGGTTGTAAAGAAAGATATTCAACTTATGCGGCTCCTTTAAAAGTGGCAGCTAGACTTTTTAATCAGGAAACTGGAGAAATAAAAGAACAAGATATATATTTAGGTGATATGCCTATTATGACAGAGTCAGGAACCTTTATTATTAATGGTGCTGAACGTGTTATTGTTTCACAATTAGTTCGCTCACCAAGCGTTTATTTTGTCAAGGAAATTGATAAAAATGGTCGTTTAGTAGTTGCCGGTCAAGTTATCCCAACTCGTGGGACTTGGCTTGAATTTGAAACTGATGCTCGTGATGTTATATATGTTCGTATTGATCGTACTAGGAAAGTACCAGTTACGACTTTACTTAGAGCTGTAGGATTATCTAATGATGAAGATATTATTAGTTTATTTGGTGAGGATGAATATATAACTAAAACTATTGATAAAGATGCTAATAAAAATACTGATGAAGCACTTATTGATATTCATTCTAAATTAAGACCTGGTGAACCTAGTACTTTAGATAGTGCTAAAAATCAACTTATTACGCGTTTCTTTGATTCTTTCCGTTATGATTTAGCCAAAGTAGGACGTTATAAGTTTAATAAAAAGTTAGATGTAGCTGATCGTTTATTAGGTTGCACTTTAGCTGAAGATATTATGATTGATGGGAAAGTAATCTTTAGTGAAGGAACTACTGTTACTAAAGAAATATTAAGCGAATTAAAACCTATCCTAGCAGATGGTTATGGTGTTAAGGAAATGCCTATTAATAGTGAACTAGACACTTACAATAAAGTTCAAATTATTAAAGTATACTCTAAAAAACATCCAGAACGCATTGTTAATGTTATTGGAAATGATCGCACAATTGAAGAAAAGAGATTAACTATTTCAGATATTTATGCGGCTATTTCTTACTATATTAATTTATTAGATGGTATCGGTAATTATGACGAAATAGATCATTTATCTAACCGCCGTGTTAGACAAGTTGGTGAGTTATTACAAAATCAATTTAGAGTTGGTATTAGTCGTATTGAAAGAGTTATTAGAGACCGTATGAGTACTCAAGAATTATCAGAAGTAACTCCTAAGTCTTTAATTAATATTAGACCACTTACGGCCGCTATTAAAGAATTCTTTGGTAGTAGTCAGTTATCTCAATTCATGGATCAAACTAATCCAGTTGCTGAACTTGCTAATAAAAGACGTTTATCTTCACTAGGACCTGGCGGGCTTAGCCGTGATCGTGCTGGAATGGAAGTACGTGACGTTAATCCATCGCACTACGGACGTCTTTGTCCAATTGAATCTCCAGAAGGACAAAACATTGGACTTATTACAGCTTTAGCTAGTTATGCCAGAGTCAACGATTATGGTTTTATCATGACTCCATATCGTAAAGTAGATAATTGTAAGCTAACTGATGAAATAGTATATATGACAGCAGATGAAGAACTTGATTATTATATTTCTCAAGCAACAGTTGAAGTTAAAGATAATGAAATAATTGAAGAACGTATTCCAGTACGTTATCGTGGCGAAAATGTTATTATTGATCGCGCGCAAGTTGATTATATCGATGTTTCCCCACAACAAGTTGTTTCTATTACCACAAGCGCTATTCCATTCTTGGAACACGATGATGGTAAACGTGCCTTGATGGGTGCTAATATGCAAAGACAAGCTATCCCGCTTTTAACAAGTGAAGCGCCACTTGTAGGGACAGGTGTTGAAGCAATTGCAGCTCGTGATTCAGGTGCTGTTGTAATATCCAACGCTGATGGTGTTGTTGATTATGTAGATGCTCGTAAAATTGTCGTTAAAACAGTTGGTGGTAGTGATACATATTATTTAAACGGTTTTGAGAAGAGTAATAGTGGTACTTGTTATCACCAAATTCCAATTGTAAGACTTGGTGATAGTGTAACACGTGGTATGGTTATTGCTGATGGGCCAAGTACTGAAAAAGGTGAAATGGCTCTTGGTAAAAATGTTACCGTAGCATTTATGAACTTTAACGGTTATAATTATGAAGATGCTGTTATATTAAATGAAAGATTAGTTAAAGATGATGTTTATACATCAATTCATATCGAAGACTATCAAATTGAATGTCGTGATACTAAATTAGGACCAGAAGAATTTACAAGAGATATTCCTAATGTTAGTGAAGAATCTCGTAAAAATCTAGATGATAATGGTATTATTAGAATTGGTACGGTTGTCAAAGATGATGACATTTTAGTAGGTAAAGTAACCCCTAAAGGCATGGCTGAACTTACTAGTGAAGAAAAATTATTACACGCTATTTTTGGTGAAAAAACAAGAGAAGTAAGAGATACTTCACTTCGCGTTCCTCATGGTGGTGGTGGTATTGTTCATGATGTTAAAATCTTTACTAAAGAAGATACTGATGAACTTCCAGCTGGTGTTTCTAAAATTGTTCGTGTTTATATAGTTCAAAAAAGAAAGATTAATGTTGGAGATAAGATGGCCGGACGTCATGGTAATAAAGGAGTTATTTCTCTTATCTTACCAGAAGAAGATATGCCATATATGGTTGACGGAAAACCTGTTGATATCCTTCTTAATCCACTTGGGGTTCCAAGTCGTATGAACATTGGACAAATTCTTGAAATGCATCTTGGAATGGCAGCTAAATCATTAAATATTCATGTGGCTACACCTGTATTTGCTGGAGCTAGTCGCACAGAAATTATTGATGCTTTAAAAGAAGCTGGCGTTGAAGAAGATGGTAAAACTGTATTGTATGATGGTAGAACGGGAGAACCTTTTGATAATCGAATCAGTGTTGGTGTTATGTATATGATTAAACTACATCACATGGTTGATGATAAACTTCATGCTCGTTCAACTGGGCCTTACTCATTAGTTACACAACAACCACTTGGTGGTAAAGCACAATTTGGTGGTCAAAGATTTGGTGAAATGGAAGTTTGGGCATTATATGCATATGGTGCTGCTAACGTTCTTCAAGAAATGATGACTATTAAATCAGATGATGTTTTAGGTCGTGTTAAAGTATATGAAGCTCTTGTTAAAGGACAACCAATTCCTAAATCAGGAGTGCCAGAATCATTTAGAGTTTTAACTAAAGAATTTCAAGCTTTAGG
>JAQUUG010000092.1 GCA_028693965.1 Bacilli bacterium | reverse complement strand
CTTGGTCAAAGTTTTTCTGAATGTATAATTAATGGACAAAATCTATCAAATGAGGAATTATATAAATTAGGTATTAATAGTTCAACAACTCATATTGATTTTATGATAGGAACCAAAGATTTACAAATAACTGCTAAAACGAGAAACGGTGATTATGTTGAAATATTTACCAATGGAAATTTTAATCATGAATTAGTGCATATTTTATTAAAAAAAGATAAATATAAAATAATGAAGTAATAAAAAATGAATACCAAACATAATACAATTTAAAAATTATATAAAAAGTTTTAAAATCACATTGTAAAAATATAGAAAGTGTTATACAATTATTAAAGGGCATAATGTCCTTTATATTTTATTAATCAGTTAGCGTATGCTAACAAGAAAGGAATTATATGAAAACATTATTAAAAATAGATGATTTATATGCAGGAGTAGCAAATAAAGAAATATTAAAAGGTATCAATTTAGAAATAAAACCATCGGAAATCCACGTCATAATGGGACCAAATGGTACTGGTAAATCAACATTATCTTCAGTAATTATGGGTGATCCAAATTACACAGTTAATAAAGGTAAAATCACTTATGAAGATAAAGATTTATTAAAAATGAAAGTTGATGAAAGAGCAAGAGCGGGGATTTTCTTAGCTATGCAATATCCCAGTGAATTATCGGGAGTTACCAATTTTGACTTTCTAAAAACCGCTATAGATGCTAAAAAAGTTCAAGAACACATTAAAACATTAGAATTTAATAATTTGCTTAATAAAATGACACAAAAATTAAAAATGAAAGATGATTATATTAACAGATTTGTTAATGTTGGTTTTTCAGGTGGAGAAAAGAAAAAAAACGAAATATTACAAATGCTTCTATTAAAACCTAAATTAGTAATATTAGATGAAATAGATTCAGGATTAGATATTGATGCTATAAAGTAGTTGGTAAAACAGTAATGGATTATTATAATAATAATAAAGAAACCGTTAGTATTTTAATAATAACTCACTATCCACGTCTTTTAGAATACATTAAACCAAATTATGTTCATGTTATTAAAAATGGTGTGATTGTTAAAACTGGTGATATGAGCTTGGCTAATCATCTAGAAAGTGTTGGTTATCTTGAAGTTTGATTTTTTAGATGAATTAATGGGTGCAAAGCTTGAAGAAATTTCAATTTCAGAAGCGAATATTAATATTAAAAGGAATGGGATTTATAATTTAGAGGTAGTAAAAAATGAAATAGAGGTTACTATCTGTAAAAATATTATAGCAGTCATAAATGTTATTGCAAAAGTAAATACTAATATTATAGTAAATTTAGAAGATGATAGTAAAGTTTTTTATATACAAAGTAGTGTAAATAATTTAAACACAAAGTTTATCTTAGGAGCTAGAGCAACGGGATGTGTTATGGCGTTTAATTTTGATAATGACATTACTAAAAACACAGAGTTTGATTTAAATGGCATGGGGGCATCTTTAGAATATCATCAACATTCTTATTTAAATAAGAGACAAAAACATCGATATTTAGTAAAAATTAATCATAATCAAAAAAATACAATATCTAATGCTATATCAACAATTATATTAAATGATGATGCGCATGCTAATGTGGAAATAACTAGTTATATAGCGAAGGACAAAAGTAAATCTAACGCTTACCAAAAAACTAAAATTATTAATTTGACGGATCAAACAACAGCAAAAGTTAATCCTAATTTGCTAATAGATGATTACGATATCAATGGTGGTCATGGGCTAACAGTATCTAAAATAAGTGATCAGGATTTATATTATTTAGAGAGTCGTGGCATTATGAAAGAAGATGCTAAAGTGCTAATTATTATGAGTTTACTTTTAGACAAAGTACCAGAATTAATGGAAAAAGAAATAAGAGAAAAAATTGAAAGGAAGATAAAGAATGAATGAATACCGTCAAGACTTTCCAATGATGAACAAAAAATATGTGTATTTTAATAGTGCTTCTACAGCTTATAAACCTCAAGCTGTAATTGATGAAATAAAAAAATATTATGAAAATTATAGTGTTAATACTAATAGAGGAGTTGACTCTTTAGGTTATCAAGTGACACAAAAATATGAAAATGTTAGAAAACAGGTGGCTAATTTTATTGGGGCTCGTAATCAAGAAATAGTTTTTACAAGAGGAACAACAGATGGTTTAAATTTAGTTGCACAAGGTCTTGCTGAAAAAATAGTGGAAGGTGATGAAATAATAGTTTCATATCATGAACATCATGCTAATTTTTTACCTTGGCAAGAATTATGTCACAAAAAGAACGCAAAATTAATTATAGTTGATGTTATTAATGGACAAGTAGATATAGAAGGCTTAAAAAATAAAATTAATACTAAAACTAAAATAGTAGCTTTTTATCATACTTCTAATGTTTTTGGTGGGACAAATGATTTAAGTGCTATAGCGCAGTTAGTTCATAAATATAATGCTTATTTCGTTGTTGATGGTGCTCAAGGAATTGTTCATGAAAAAATAGATGTAAAAAAAACCGATATAGATTTTTATGCTTTTTCTGGTCATAAATTATTTGGACCAACAGGCGTTGGTGTTTTATATGGGAAATATGAATTGTTAGATGATATGTATCCAATTACTTTTGGTGGTGAAATGATTGATATTGTTGGACTTGAAAAAACAACTTATAAGAAAGCACCATATAAGTTTGAAGCGGGAACAATGATGATTGCTGAAGTATTAGGACTAGGAGCAGCGCTTACTTATGTTAATAATATAGGTTATGAAAAAATGAAGACCCAAGTTAATATGCTTCATGACTATTTAATCACCCGATTAAAACAAGAAATTCAAGGTATTGAAATCTATAATATAAATGTGGAAGGTAGTTCACTTATTACTTTTAATATTAAAGACATTCATGCTCATGATG
>JAQUUG010000024.1 GCA_028693965.1 Bacilli bacterium | reverse complement strand
GACTAGAAGAATTAATTGGTAAATATTATTTTGATAATAAAGCGCTATATGAACAAAAATTAATGGTAGAGTTTTCTAGATATCAAGTATTAAGAGGATATATCATTTTTATGAAAGCATATCAAATTAAGTTAAATATAAATAGTCCTGTAAAAACTAATAATCCTGATAGGAAACAAGCTTTTTTAGGCGATACGATTAATCAAACTAGTTTACAACCAAATAGCTTACATTTTGAAGAAACATATGAGCCTGATTTTCCTCCTAATTCAGATGAGTTAAGAAGATGTAAAGCATATTTAGAATCTTTAGATGATACTAATTACGCATGGCAAATTGAGAAGGCTGAAGAAAGATCTAAAAGATAAACGAGAGGAGTTATTAATAATGGATGAATCCTTCTTAGAAACAATCGATTTTGAAAACATCCATAAAATAATTGATTTAACCAAAGCTCTTGAACGACTTTATAAAATATTATATGAACTAGAAATAAACGGGCAGAAAAATAGTGATATATATTATAAAAAATTAAACTCACTAATTACTTTAATAAATTACGAAGCTAAAATTTATGAAGATACGGATTTAAATGAAAAGAAGTGTCTTAAAATTTTAGCTTTTTTAAAACAAAAATATTCATTAGACTTAGGTAAATATGCAGCTTATGATTACTTTTATGATGGATTAATTAAGCAAGAAATAGATGATCAAGCACTATATCGAGTTATTAAAAAATTATTTAATAAATACCAGACAAATCATTACCTAAATATTGTTGCTATGGATGGTCTATTAGAACATAAAGCTTTAATGACAGAAATTAACAAACAAAAAATAGTAACAGAGGCTATATATGATGATATCAATAACTTGTTTTTAATTATTTTAGAAAAAACTATTAATGATAATAATTTACCATATCAACATCTTTTGAAAAAATTAAAGTATCACTTTGGTTTTATGTTTAAAAACAGCGAAAAAAAACTAATTAGTGATGCTTTTATAGTACCATTAGATGCTTATATTACCTCAAAAATGGTGGCTGATTTTAATCAAATGAGTGAAGAAAGTTATAATATCTTAAAACATAGCTGCGTGATTAATCTTTGTATTCAAGCTTTAAAACGACTACGAATTATAATAAAAAGTAATTCTGATTCTAATAACATATCATTTACTATAATATCGTGTTTAATAAGGGCAACTTTTCAAATGATGGATGGTAATTTGATGACAGATGCTCAAGCTTTTTTTAATCAGTATATGAATAGTGATATTGATTTAGTTAACTGTGACAATAGTGAAAAGATAAAAGCCTATTTAGAGCAGTTATATAAACAAATTGGAGAAGATCATAGTGAAGTAAAAATAGTTTCACTAAAATCACCAAATTAGTAAAAAAAATAAATGACTTGTGGTAAAATTAAAATGGTGATAGTAATGATTGAATTGAAAGAACAATTTATAAAATATTTAGAAATTGAAAAACGTTATTCTAAATATACTATTATTAATTATCAAAAAGATTTAGAAGTTTTTTTGCTTTTTTTGAATAAGGAAGATATTGCTAATATTTTAAAAGTAGATCACCAAGTAATCAGAAATTATTTAATAAATATTTATAATAAAAAATATACTTCTAAAACCATTGCTCGTAAAATAAGTACTTTAAGAAGTTTCTTTAAATATTTACTTAAAGAGCATATTATAGAAATCAATCCTATGCTACTTATTTCAAATCCAAAAGAAGAAAAAAAACTACCTAGACTTCTATATGGAAATGAATTAGAAATCATGCAGAAAGTTCCTAATCAGAACACACCACTTGGTAGTCGTGATGCTTTAATCATAGAAATGTTATATTCAACGGGAATAAGAGTTAGTGAACTAGTAAATATCAAAGTTTCGGATATCAGTTTTAATGACAATATCATTAAAATATTAGGTAAAGGAAATAAAGAACGTTATGTTATATATGGGAGCTATTGTAAAAAACTATTAAATCCTTATATTAATAGTTATCGTCAAACATTAATTAAAGACAAAGATACACCATATTTATTTATTAATAAAAATGGGACTAGATTAACTGATCGTGGTGTAAGATTAATTATTGATAATATTACTAAAAAATCAACGGTTAAAAAAAAGGTAAGCCCGCATATGTTAAGGCATACTTTTGCTACTGATATGCTTAATCATGGAGCTGATTTAAAGACCGTTCAAGAATTACTGGGACATAGTAATTTAAAGACGACGGAGATTTATACCCATTTAACTAGTAATTATATTAAACAAGTTTATGAAAATACTCATCCGCGAGCTAAGAGAGGTAATAAAAATGGCTAAATTGTATTTTAGATATGGTGCTATGAATTGTGGTAAGACAACTAATTTACTCCAAGTTGCGCACAACTATGAAGAAAGAGAAATGAAAGTAATTTTAATAAAAGCAGCTATTGATACTAAAGGTGGTAGTAAAATTACATCTCGCCTTGGGGCTGCTAGAGAAGTTGATATTTTATTAAACGTTGAAGATAGTGTTTTAAATTATTATCATGATTTTATTGCTAATAATATTAATTGTATTTTAGTAGATGAAGCTCAATTTTTAACAAAGAAACAAGTTAATGAACTGTGGAAAATTAGTAAACTTGCTGATATTCCAGTAATTTGTTATGGACTTAGATCAGATTTTAAAACTAATGCTTTTCCAGGTAGTATGAGATTAATGGAGCTTGCTGATGAACTAGATGAACTAATTACGATATGCCGTTGTGGTAAAAGAGCAAAATTTAACGCTCGTATTGAAAATGGTAGATTTGTTAGTAAAGGAGATCAAGTCGCTATTGATGGTGAAAATAGTGTTAGTTACGAAGCAATATGTGGCAAATGTTATTTAGAAAAAGTATTAAATGAAAAACTATAATTAATTTGTAATATTATATATTATTTGATATAATGATGATGTCAATATAAAGGAGGCTTATTGTGACAAAATATGTTTATGCTTTCAGCGAAGGAAATAAAGACATGAAGAATTTGCTAGGTGGTAAAGGTGCCAATCTAGCGGAGATGACAGGAATAGGTTTGCCTGTTCCAAGTGGTTTTACAGTAACTACAGAAGCTTGTAATAAATACTATGAAGATGGTACTAAGATAAGCGATGAAGTGAAAGGCCAAATATTTACTAAATTAGAAGAATTAGAAAAAATGACTGGTAAAAAACTAGGGGATATAAATAATCCATTACTGGTATCAGTTAGAAGTGGCGCTAGAGCTAGTATGCCAGGAATGATGGATACGGTCTTAAACTTAGGTTTAAATGATGAAGTAGCCGAAGGTTTTGCAAAAGAAACTGGGAATCCCCGTTTTATTTACGATTCGTATCGTCGCTTTATTCAAATGTTTGCTGATGTTGTTAAAGGTTATTCAAAAGCTTCATTTGAAAGAGTTTTAGATAAAATTAAGAAAGATAAAGGTCTAGAATCTGATATTGAACTTAGTGCTGATGATATGTATGAAATAACACAAACATTTAAAAGTATTTATAAAGAATTATCAGGTAATGATTTTCCTCAAAATCCTAAAGAACAATTAATTGAGGCTGTGAGAGCAGTTTTTGGTTCATGGATGAACGAAAGAGCTATCATATACCGAAGAATGAATGATATTCCAGCATCTTGGGGAACAGCCGTTAATGTTCAAGAAATGGTTTATGGTAATAGAGGTGAAACATCAGGAACGGGAGTAGCGTTTACTCGTAATCCTGCCACTGGAGAAAATACTCTTTATGGTGAATATCTATTTAATGCTCAAGGTGAAGATGTCGTAGCAGGAATTAGAACACCAAAACCAATTAGTACTTTAAAAGATGAAATGCCTGAAGTTTACAAACAATTTAGTGAAATAGCTACCATTTTGGAAAAACATTATAAAGATATGCAAGATATGGAATTTACAATTGAAAATGGTAAATTATTTATGCTTCAAACGAGAAATGGTAAAAGAACAGCAGCAGCAGCTTTAAAAGTTGCGGTAGATTTAGTTAGTGAAGGCATGCTTACTAAAGAAGAAGCTATTTTAAAAGTTGAACCAAAACAATTAGATCAATTATTACACCCTGATTTTGATAAAGAAGATTTAAAGAAGGCTAAAGTGATAGCTAAAGGACTTGCGGCTTCACCAGGTGCTGCAACAGGCCATATTTATTTTACGGCTGAAGATGTTAGTGTAGCTAAAGCTAATGGGGAAGATACTATCTTAGTTAGACTAGAAACATCTCCTGAAGATATTCAAGGTATGAATGATGCTAAAGGTATTTTAACAATTCGTGGTGGAATGACTAGTCATGCCGCAGTAGTTGCTCGTGGTATGGGTAGATGTTGCGTATCTGGAGCAGAAGGTTTAGTTATTAATGAAGAAGCTAAGACTTTAACGACTAAAGAAGGCCTAGTTTTCAAAGAAGGCGATTATTTATCATTGGATGGATCAACAGGATTTGTTTATGGCAAACAAATTAAAACAGTTGAACCAGAAATAAGTGGTGACTTTGGAACATTTATGAGCTGGGTTGATAATATGAGGACATTAAAAGTAAGAGCTAATGCTGATAACGAAAGGGATGCACTTCAAGCTTTAAAGTTTGGAGCCGAAGGTATTGGACTATGCCGTACCGAGCACATGTTTTTTGAAGAAGAAAGAATTTTTGCTGTAAGACAAATGATTACAGCGGAAACGAAAGAACAAAGAGAAGTAGCTCTTAATAAAATATTACCGATGCAACGTGGTGATTTTGAAAAAATATTTAGAGTCATGGGTAGTAATCCTGTAACAATCCGTTATTTAGACCCTCCTTTACATGAGTTTCTACCTCACACTGATGAAGAAATCAAACCTTTAGCTGAAGCTTTAGGTATGACTTTTGAAGCTTTAAAAACACGTATTGAATCATTAAAAGAATTTAATCCAATGATGGGACATCGTGGCTGCCGTTTAGCAGTTACTTATCCAGAAATAGCGGAAATGCAAACTAAAGCAGTTATAGAAGCAGCTATTAACGTTAATAAAGAAGGCTTAAGTGTTGTTCCAGAAATAATGATTCCTTTAGTGTGTGAATTAAAAGAATTACAATTTGTTAAAAAAATAGTTGTTAAAACAGCTGATAAATTAATTAAAGATGCTGGTGTTTCTTTAAAATATCATGTCGGAACGATGATTGAAATACCAAGAGCGGCTTTACTTGCTGATGAAATTGCTAAAGACGCGGAATTCTTCAGTTTTGGAACCAATGATTTAACACAAATGACATATGGTTTTTCAAGAGATGATGCTTCCAAATTTTTAACTGATTATTATGATAATAATATTTTTGAAAGTGATCCTTTTGCTAAATTAGATCAAAATGGCGTTGGATTATTAGTAGAAATGGCTGTTAATAAAGGAAAACAAACAAGACCAGATATTAAGTTAGGTATTTGTGGTGAACATGGTGGGGAACCATCTAGTGTAGAGTTTTGCCATAGAATTGGTCTTAATTATGTTTCTTGTTCACCATTTAGAGTACCAATTGCTCGTTTAGCAGCAGCACAAGCAAAAGTTAAAGAATAATTTTAAATTAGATTTAAAAATAAAATATATTATTGAAATAACAAGACCTCATTTCTAAAAAAGAAATGGGGCTTTTAATTTGACAAAAGTAATATTTTATGTATAATATTCGTTATATTAATTAAAAAAGGGGATAACTTATGAATATGAATAATACTAAAATAGACTTAATGACTCTAGAAGAAGCTATTATAATAATTACGGAGAAACTTAGTTTTTTTACACCAAAAGAAAAGGCTTCTTTTTGTTATGCTGCCGATCATATTGCAAGATCTAGCCAAAATTCTGAGTTAAAACATATGATTGATTCACTTTTAATAAGACATAATTCTCGCCGTGAACGTATTATTGCTTCTTATCAAAGAAGATTGCAAGATATGAAATGTTTGCCTAAAAAAGAGGAGTATTTGGCCATTATCAAAAATGCAAAAAGTTTAATTGCAGCTGATAGATTATATGAAGAAGCAGTAACCAAAAATCTTATAGGGCATTCTATTATGACTATAGAAAAATTACCAAATATAACAGATGCTAATCGTGATTTTTATATTAAACAACTGATAGAGAATAATGATAGAAGCAATGCAACGATATATTTTGAACTTGCAATGCAAGAAAATCAAACTAATGTGGGTAAAATGAAAGGAGCTTTACAAGCTCTTATTATGGGAACTAGTTATTTAACACCTGATGATAAAGCAAATTTATTAAAAAAAGTCAGAAAAGTTAAAAATGTAAGTATGACTAGAGAACTATATAATAAGATATTAGAAAAAGGTCATTTTATTTGTATAAGTAGTAATGATACAGAATTTGAAAAATATAAAAACGATATTCTTTTAAATATGTGTTCTCATAAAAATATTAATAGTTATCAATTACTAATTGCTATTGTGTGGTTGCACGGTTCTTTATCAAAATCAATTGCTGATCAAACTGAAGAATTACTAAACCACTTAAGTAATTTTGCCATTATTAGTGAAAGAGAACTATTTTACTATGTAAATCTATTATTATCAACAGTCAATGTTTCAAGTAATGAAAATGGTATTAATTATGATGCTGAACATTTTGTTGGCATTGGTACGATTGATGGTTTTGATGAGTTTGATATAGAAGATAATGTAAGATGAAAAAATCAATAAAAAAATTATAAAAAACAAGTAATATTTTACAACAAGAAAATGCAGCAATGCATTTTTTATAATCTAATAGTTACATAAAATATTGCATGCAAGTAAAGAAAGAAGAGAATATGAAAAGGATTTTTCTAACAGATGAAATTATGAGTCAGTTGACTATGTTTAATGATGGCAGCAATGGTCAAGAAGGAACATTATATTTAAACAAAAAAGAAAAATGTTTATATAAAATATATCATGAAGAATTATTACCTAGAGTAAAAAAGAATATCAGTGGTCTAAACTTATATTATCCTATAAATAATGTTCTTCAAGCAAATGCCATATTATATAGAGGAGAATCACCATTTGGGATAAAGATTCCTTATTTAGATAGTCATCAATCGGGGCTTGAAATTATTAGTTCTTGGAATATTAGTTTTTCTGAAAAAATGAGTATTTGTCAAACATTTGTTAAAGGAGTAAAAAGTTTACATCAATATGGCTATATTGTTAGTGACATTAATCTTCAGAATGTCATGGTTAAAGATGGCATTACAACATTAATTGATATATATGATGGTTGTTTTGATGATGGCTCTAAAGAAAGCCTGGAATATAGTTTTAATGACGATGTGAGTTTAACCAATATGGCCGTTTTATCAATAATTTATAATATTGATTTTGAAGACATAGTTTGCTATCAAGGTATGAAACAGGTAGCAGAGTTTATTAAATCATCTTCACTTCCTAAAACTATGCAAGAATATATTGTAAGCACTATAATAAAGCCAAGAATATCATTATTAGGTGCTGTTATCATTATTTTATATATTAATTATCATCATATAGATTTATCGATGGTAAAAAGAAAATATATTGATGAATATCTAAGCTCTGAATACATTGATGAAAGTGAAATTAGTAAAGATAAAAAAAGATTAAGTAAATTGTTATAAGTAATTGCTTATTATCATTATTTTTGAGATAATATATTAAGGTGATGTAAATGAAAATAATGTGTATTGGACATGCTGCGTATGATATTACTGTTCCTCTTGATAACTTTCCAATTGAAAATACTAAAAACCGCGTTAAGGAAAGAATTGAGTGTGGTGGTGGTCCTGCTTCAAATGCCGCCTACCTTTTAGGAAAATGGGGTATGGATGTTAGCTTTGTTGGCATTGTTGGTAATGATGAATATGGCAGAAAAATTAAAGAAGAATTTAATAGTGTTAATGTGGATACAAAATATTTTGTTTTATCTAATCAATATAAAACAACTTCTAGTTTCATTATTGCTAATAAAAGTAATGGGAGTAGAACTATTCTTACTTATAGACCTAATGATATGATAATGCCAGAAATAGAAATAGCTGATAAAGCAGATATTATTCTTATTGATGGACAAGAAGTAGAACTTTCAAAACAAATTATTAAACAAAATCCATATGCTATAAGTATTATAGATGCAGGTAGAGCTACGACTGAAATTATTGAACTTGCTAAAATGGTTAATTATGTTGTTTGTTCTAAAGAGTTTGCTGAAGAAATTACTAAAATAAAAATTAACTATAATGATTATAGTACACTTGTAGACTTATATAATAAAATGAAAGCTATTTTTAAAAACAATATTGTTGTTACATTAGAAGCTAAAGGGTGTCTTTATGAATATAATAGTACTGTCAAAATAATGCCATCAATTAAAGTTCAAGCTTTAGATTCGACAGGAGCGGGAGACTTGTTTCATGGAGCATTTGTTTACGGTATTGCAAAGAAACTACCATATGAAAAAGTTTTAAAAATTGCTAATATTACTGGAGCTTTATCCGTAACAAGAATAGGTGGTAGGAATTCCACTTTTTCAAAAGAAGAAATGAAAGAATTTTATCATGAGTTTGAATGAAATAGTTTTTATTAGCATGTATCCTAAACTTGATTTACATGGTTATGATAGGGCTTCAGCTAGGGTAGCTATTATGGATTTTATTAATGATAACATTAAGTTAAAAAATAATATTATCGTTATTATTCATGGCGTTGGTAGTGGTGCTCTTAGAGAAGAAACTAGTCTTGCTTTAGAGAAAAACAAACATGTAATTGATTACAAAGTATATTATTATAATAGTGGGTGTACTGTTGCTGAATTGAAACTTTGACAAAACTTTACGCTTTTGTTATAATTGACTTAAGAAAGGGAACATTTTTATAATTGGAGTGCGAAAGTATTTGACAAGTAATATGTTATGTGTTAAAATATAGGGCATTTAAAGGGGGAAAATAATTATGTACGATGAAAGAAGAGAAAAATTCTCAATTAGAGACGTGATATTACAAATCTTATTTGTAGTAATATTTATATTGATTTTAATTTGGTTATTTCCAATGAAAGGAGATATTACAAGTGCAGTAGATCCTTTGTATCAAAGTATTTTTAATGATAATATTAATACTATGAAGGATGCTGCTCAAGATTATTTTACAACATCTAGATTACCATCAAAAGTTGGTGATACTGTTAAGTTAACGCTTAGCGAGATGTTAGAAATGAAAATTGTGTTGCCATTTTTAGATAGTAATAGTAATCAGTGTGATTTAAGTGAATCATATGTTGAAATTACTAAAATGGATGATGAGTATGTTTTAAAAATTAACTTAAGTTGTACGGACAATGAAGATTATGTCCTTGTCTATATGGGATGTTACGATTATTGTGATACTGATATTTGTGAAAAAGAAGAAGATAAAACTAACACTAATACTAATACTAATACCGATACGAAAAAAGATCCAGATCCAACACCAACTAAAACTGTTAGTTATGAGTATTCCAAAACATTTGCTAAAGTGTATTCAGCCTGGTCAGCCTGGTCAGATAGTATTATTTATGTAGATGCTGATGGTATAACTGCTGGATGTACGGATCTAAAATGTATTGAAACTTCATCGGCTCAGGAAAAAATAGGAACTGTTACTATATCTAAATGGGTATCAACAGGTTCTACAGGTGAAGCAATTGAAAAAACAACTTATAGTAATTATTTGGGAACATATTATGAATATACCTGTGATGAATATAGCAATGCTTATTTCTATAAAATAGGTAGTTACTATTATAAAACAGATGGTGAAACTTATGTGGATACAAAAAATTACTCTTATATACCCGATGATACAGCTGAATATGTATATAAATTTGTAGGATTTAATGATGATTCATGTGTAGAACAATCAGACTGTTCAGATTGTTGTACTAGTAAACCATATATAATTGAAATATATAAGCGTACGGCAGTATCAACTTCATATATGACTAAGACGAGTGCTGGTACAGTATGTACTAGTTTAGAAAAGACGGCTATTAAAGTGTATGGACCTAAAACTGTCTTTGTTACTTATAAACAAAATTGGGTAAAACAAACTGAAACACAAGATATCTATGCTACGATAAAAAGATATAAATATAAAACAAGAACATTATTAAATGATAGTTATACATTAACAAAATGGAGTACAAGTAGTAACAATACATCGTTAATTAATTCTGGATATAAATTAACAGGAAATACAAAATAATGGAAGGACTGATATAAATGGGAAAAAATATACAAGGGCCAAAAGATTATCAACAACTTGGTGACGGTCATATCTACGCAGATTTTGTAGAAAATCATGGTAAAAAATATAAGATGCATCGTGATGGATTAGGAAAAGGATTAATTGTAGTTGGTTCAGTCATTGCTGGTGTAGCTATTGCTGCTTTGTATAATCATCTTACCGGTGAATATGAAATAAATATAGCAAAAAAAGATAACACGACTACAGAAGATGCAATTGTTGAAAGTGATATAGAAGAATTAGATGCTGCTTTTGAAAAAGTAACAGAATTTGTTGATGATTTTAATACCAGCAAAGCACGTGATATTCGAACAAGTAGTGATAATGATAAATTATTAGCTGTTTCTTTTGATCAAACTATGGCTAGTTATACTTTTGTTAATGATTTATCAAATGAGAGATTTGCTCAAATATATGCTGGTAATGAAATTACTAGAGTAGAAATTGATACAAAAGCAGATGAATTTACTAATATTATGAAATTATATTATGGTAGAGCAATTACTTCTTCTGGATATAGTAGCATGATTGATGATCAAAAAAGCCGTAAGTTATTTGAGAAATTTGAAGATATGGTTTTAGAATATAATAAAAAATCTATTGGGGATCGTGTAGAATATGCTTCATATATTATTGAGGAGTTTCAGTCATTTGTTGATAATAAATCATCATTAAAGGATTACGATCCAGGAGTTGTATTATTTATTTCGAAAGTTTTTCCTCAAGTTTATTATGTTGCATGGCAAAATAGTACGGTACAATTTCCAATAGAGTTATTAGAGGAATTAAACCAAATTAAATCAACTTATTGTAATATCGTTTATAGTAATTTAGAAGAAAGAATTACTTATCTTAGTGTTCATAGTTCGATAAATGCTGATGATCAAAGTACTAACAATTATTTACAACAGAGAAAATCAGTTGAAGAAAATATGGTTGGTAGAGGATATTATGGATTAGAAGATGCTGAATATTTAGTGAAAAATGCTAGTGATTTCTTTACTAATGGAAATTATAAGGCTAAAACAGTTTCACAAACTACAACTACTGTTACGAAACCAAAAGTTGTAACTCCTCCTCCTGCTCCATCAAAACCATCAGCTCCTTCAGTAATCGTTGATGATTCAAAAGATTATTACACAGAAGAAGAAATAGACTATAAAAATCTTTATGAAGAGATAAAAGGTAGAGCTTATGAAGATGTAGCAGATAGTGATATTTATGATATTATGTTTGATGCATATAAGGTAGAAGAAAATTATGATAGAGACGATGTTGAAGATGAGAGAGATGATTTAATTGATGATTTTAAGGATGATTTAGATGATTATTTAGATGATTATCCTAAAACTTCAAGAAGTACTTTACTTAAAGAATATAAATCAGCACTAGACACGGCCATTAATAGGACTAAGAAAAATGCTAAAAGAGATGCTGAAGATTATATTGAAGATAAAGAAAAAGCTTTGAAAAAACAAGCACAAAATCAATCTTCATCAAAGGATTATGAAGATATAAAAAATAATAGTTCAAAAGAATCTGATGTGCAAGTCGAAGTTAAAATTGAAGATGATTATATAAGAGAAGATGGTAGTGCTAATTTTGATGGTGACGTTACTTTACAAGATGGTACTAAGTTAAGTGATTATATTAAAGGTTCATCAACATCATCTAGTGCACATCAACTTAATGACTTAAAAGCTATGAGAAGTTTATTATATGAAAGCATTAACCCTAATGCTGCTAATATTGATTTAAATGATGATACTAAAGGAAAATCTATATAATTATGAAGACTGTATGAAAATACAGTTTTTTTGACGTTTTATTTACTAATAGTGTTTGACATTAATAATTTAATATGATATCATTACTATACGATAAAGGAGGGAATCAAAATGAAAAATGTTTATGTTTTTGATTATATTAATGAAAATGAATTCAAAAAACTAGAACGTTCTTTAAAAAAGTACAATATGCTTGCATATAAAAAATTATATTTTGAATTCTATCCCTCACTAAAAGATGGTGAATTTTTAGGTAAAATAGTATCAACTGATCAAGAAAAAGGAACTGTAAGTTACATTGCCAAATTACCAACTGACGCTATATTTGCTAAAGTACATGGTGATATTGAATTACATTACTTAGTTTACGAAAAAGATAAAATAGTTATGTTAGATACTTTAGAACCAAAATCTATATTAAGTGAAGGACATCAATCAGAATTAGTTACTTATAAAGGTGTAATGGTATCTAAAGAACATTCGGATAAAGACATATTTAAAATTAATCTGTTAAATATGATACAAAAATAAACCCGTTAACCAATTTAACGGGTTTTTAATTTGGGGAGTTCAAAATTTAATTATCAAAATTACTATAATAAAATAATCACTAAATAACTAGTGATTATTGACAATTTTAATTATGGTGACCCGTATGGGTTTCGAACCCATGAATATTGCCTTGAGAGGGCAACGTGTTAACCATTTCACCAACGGGCCAAATAAGCAATATGCTTATTATAACGCATTATTAAGTAAAATTACAATGCTTTTTTAAGAAAAAGTTCAAATTCTTTGAATCTCTTTTCAATTCTAGGCTTTTTCATTACTTGCATTATTTCATAAATGTCAGGTGAATCAAAAAGAGATGTTAAAGAGATACGAATCATAGCGCATACATCACCAATATGACCTTTAAATAGGCTAGGATTATTTTGATAATCTTTAACAGATGGACAGTAATTATATTTTTGAGAAAAAACTTTTAGTTTCTCATACCAAGTATTTTTATCATCTCTTTCATCATAGCAAGATGATAAATAATCATTTAAAAATCCTTTTACAAATCTGCTAACATCAATATCAATATATTTATTTTCTTTAATATCAAAATATTCATCATAGAAATACCAAAATAAGTTTTTAACGTCACTATATAAAGCGATATCTTTTCTAGGCTTTTTAACGTTTCTTTCAATATTTAATATATTTATTGAATACATTTCATTGTCAGTTAATATTTTATAGAAATCAGTTTCATAAACATTTGTATAAGCAAGTAAATCTTGATATAGTTCACATGCCTTCATTTTACTAAAATATATTTTAGATATACTAAGCAGTTTGTCAATATCAAATAAAGTACCGCCAGTAGTCATCTTGCTAAATTCAAATATAAAGGGTTTATTTTGATTATTTTGCGTGTACCACAGTTCGTAATTAGCGTTTATTAAAGTACAAAAATAGGTAAGCAAAGCTTCTTTAGGAAGACCTAGTTTATGATAATAATTAATAGATGCTTCTTTATCATAACGTTTACTTAATTTACGAACACTATCACCATCTTTTTTTGTTAAAGGTGATAAATGAGCATATTTAGGAATTTTAAAATGCAATATTTTAAATAATTGATAATGAACAGGAAGCGATGACAACCATTCTTCACCTCTAACAACATGAGTGGTGTGCATTAAATGGTCATCAATAGCGTGTGCAAAATGGTAAGTAGGAAGACCATTACTTTTTAATAAAACAATATCTAAATCATTTTCAGGAAAGGTAATTTTACCCTTAATCAAGTCTTTACATTCTATCTTAGATGTATAATTTCCAGGTGATTTTAAACGGATAACATATGGTTCATGATTTTTTATTTTTTTGTCAATTTCTTCATAGGTTAAATTTTTACATTTAGCAAATTTTCCATAATATCCAATACGGTCTTTATTTATTTCTTGATTTTTTCTAATATTTGCTAGTTCATCAGGTGAACAAAAACAAGGGTAAGCAAGTCCTTGAGCAACCAAATCCTTAACATATGTCTTATATATATTAATACGTTCTGATTGAATATAAGGACCATAAAGACCATTACCATTGACTCCTTCATCAAAAGTCAGTCCAAAAGCAGACAGTCCATCAATAATAATTTGTTTTCCATTGTCAATAGATCTTTCTTGGTCAGTATCTTCAATTCTAAGATAACAAAGCCCATTAGTTTGTTTAGCATATAAACTTGCGACAAA
>JAQUUG010000091.1 GCA_028693965.1 Bacilli bacterium | reverse complement strand
TTAAAAAATAGTATAAGGGAGTGATATAGATGAAATCTATTAAATTACCACTACTTGAAGATAATGAATATGATTGCAATTTTTTTAGAAAGAGTGCAATAGCAAGAAATGACATAAAATTGGTTGGAATATATGATTCTGTTGATGAAACAATAAAACATTTATGTTCTGATAATATTGATGGAGTTATTCTTGATTTAGAATTAACAAGGGGAACGGGTGGCTCAGGTTTAATTTTTTTACAAAAACTAAATAGTCTTAATCTAAATAAACGCCCTTTAATTATTGTAAGTACTAACAATTTAGACGATAACGTACATCAAACAGCTCGTAATTTTGGAATAACAATGTTATTTAGTAAGACGCAAAAAGATTATTCTCCGGATATCATTTTTAATCATTTTATTATGTTTAATAATTCAAAAACAAATAATTCTTTAGGGAAGATGGAAAAGGAAACAAAACTTAGTTATCAAAAATCACGAGAAGATTGGATTAAACTAAAAATAGATGCTGAATTAGATTTGTTTGGTATTCCTGATAAGAATGATGGTCGAAAATATTTTTTTGATGCTATATATTATCTTATAGCTAAAGAAACAGATGATAAATATTTTTTAAATTATTTAACAGGTAAATATAAAACATCAGATAGTAATGTGTCTAATGCCATGCAAACAGCTATAAATAGAGGATGGAGAGATACGCCTCCTGATGAGCTAGAAAAAAACTATACTGCTCGCATAGATCCTAATAAAGGAGTACCAAGACCTACTGAATTTATTCACCATGTTGTAAAAAGAATAAATAACGCTATGCAGAATATAATATAAAATATTAATAAACTATAATATACTTTGATTATTTTCTCCACCTAAACTTTAATGATTAGGTGGTATTTTTTTATTATACAGAAAATATTTCTGTAAAGAATAAAAAGGAAGGGAGAAATGGTTAGTATGTTAGCATGGCTTAAAAGAATAATTGATTTAATGTAGTAATTTAGAAGTAAAAACTTTAATAATAAGAGAAAAACAATCGTTGAATATAAGATATTAATAATTTTAATATCAAGTTCATTGATTGTTTTTCTTTTTTCCTTTATAATACTAATAAGAGTAGAAAACAATTGATTAAAAACTATATAAAAAAGGAGTGGGATAGAAACGTATGAATGTACTAGGCTTTAATATTGAAATAAGTGAGTTTATAAAATTTTTTGCTTTACATATTTGTTCTTTTATCATTTATATTAAAATAGTTAATTTTAAGGAAATAACACTTAATAAAAAAGTTGTTATACTTATATCAAGTATAATACTTGCTTTTATTTATACTATCATCAGCACCCAATCAGATATTATATTAGCTTTCTTAATTTCTTTATTTTTATGTAGTATTATATTAAAATATATAACATTACGAAAATTATTAACTTCCATATTAATATCAATTGTTTCTTATGCAATTTGTTATTTTCTTTTAGTTATATCTAGTGTTATTGTAGTAACTATTTCAATGGTGATATTTAAAACAACTGAAAACACTATATATGATCACATTGCCATCAGTATTATTATCATTTGTTTATCATTATTATTTTTTAAAATTAAACGTTTTAAAAATGGCTTATATTTTTTTCAAAGAAACGATATGCTTGAAAACGTTAGTATATTTGTAATAACAATTGGTTGTGTTATTATATATTCATATTACATAACTAAAAAATTGGGTAATTATAATGATATTACGCTTTTAATATATCCTCTTCTTGCAATTTTGATAATTGGTATTTGTATGTATATTTGGATTAAGAAATCACTAGATATTCAATATAAAATAAATCTTCGTGATAAGAATAATAAATCGTTAGTTGAAGAAATAGAACAATTAAAAAACCACAATGAAAAATTATTAAATGATATTTATCAAATTTCTAAGACAAATCATGAATTAAATCATAAATTAAACGTTTTAAATAATATTGTTGTAGATATGGCTTCTATGCCATCTATAACTAAAAAATTTAAGAATAAATATGGCGAAGATTTTGACATACTTTTAAATGAAATAAAGGAAACTTTATTTACTATGGTGAATACTAAAGATAGGAATAATATCTTACCATCTACCAATAATTTTAAAATTGATAGAGCTTTGGAGTCTATGCAAAAAGAAGCAACAAAAAATTCTATTACTTTTGAATTAAAAATTAATGGGAATCTTAGTGTTAGTTATATGACAGAAAAAATTTTATCAGCTAATAAACTAGCTACGTTACTATGTGATCATATAAAAAATGCTATTATAGCGGTAAATGCATCTAAGAAAAAATACAAATCAATTTGTGTAATTATAGGTGAAATAAATAATAATTATGGGATTTTGATATATGATTCTGGTATAGCTTTTGATATTAATGTTTTAATAAATATCGGGTATGTACCAATTACAAGTCATTCTGATATTGGTGGAACAGGTTACGGATTCATGACTACTTTTGATACTATAAAAAAATTGAAAGCTAGTCTTGTAATAGAAGAATATGAAGTAGATATTAATAGTTATACTAAATCAGTTGGAATAATTTTTGATAGAAAAAATGAATACAGAATTTTAACTTATAGGTATAAAGAAATAAGAAAGATGGATAAATTAAAAAGAATAGTTGTAAAAAAATAAAGTTATTGTTAAAACATTGCAAATGTTTACGGATAAAATTGACATTTCTTTGATAAAACTATATAATTAGCTATAAAGTAAGGATAGGTGTTATATGAAAAAAGGATTTACTTTAATTGAAATGATGGGCGTCCTTGTAATAATAGCTGTGATTGCGTTGATAACAACGCCTATTATTAATTATATAATTGGTGAAGTAAGAGAAAATGCTTTTAAAGATAGTTTATATAGTATTTTTAGAAGCACAGAATACTACTATAAAGAAAATAGTTATGAAATAATACCTACTAAAGGATTAGATGTCACAAGTGATATTATAACTATTAGTAATAATAGTTTTGTTAGTGGTAAAATAGTAGAAGATAAAAATGGTGATTTATATTTAAAAAATGTCACTAATAATGTCTATTGTGGTAATGGCTATTTAACTAATTTA
>JAQUUG010000090.1 GCA_028693965.1 Bacilli bacterium | reverse complement strand
AATATTTATGGCTTAGTTTCAAGTGAAGTAGATGCTCATATGATGAAGAATATGGAATGGGGAGCAGTTGCATACCTTTCTCAAAGTACTTATGGAATAAATGACAATGTTAGATATAACAATAGTACAACTTATATAACAGGGTGCGCTGCATCAAGTGAACCAACAACTGGATACTCAACTCCTGGATATATTGGATGTGAAAACGCTTATAATACAACAATAGGTTATTTATCCTCAACCACTGGAAACATTACTGGAATATATGATATGTCAGGTGGAGCCTGGGAATATGTGATGGCAGTAATAGAAGATAGTACTAATACTGATACTCCATTATCAGGTAGAAATAGTACAAATAATTCTGGATTTAATGGTTTATATGGTGATGGCAGTGGCAGTTTAACAACAGGAACGGATTATCCGGATAATAAATATTATGATTTGTATGATTACAATGGATCTGCAACAACATATGAAAGAGGAAAATTAGGAGATGCCACGAAAGAACTAGGCAATTTTGGCAATAGCAATTTAGAGGCCACTAGCAGAGTTGCAATAAGTGCTTGGTATTATGATTATGCATATTTGCCAACTGTAAATTATTCATTTGCGGTTAGAGGTGGATATTATTCAAGTGGAATAAGTTCTGGAATATTTTGTTTTCGCGATAGTAGTGGTGTAAATGCGGTTAATCATTCTTTCCGTCAAGTTTTAATAATTCAATAAAAAAATTGTGTAAATTGTTTCACAATTTTTTAATTTGACATTTTACTTAAAACTATTTTAATAATATTGTAATTATGGTATAATTTTATATATACAAGAGTGGAGGAAGAAGATGACTGTAGATTTTATTATCGAATCAGCTAAAAAACTATTAGATGTTATTTTAGTATGGTTAGTATTATATTATATATTAAAAAGTTTACGTAAGAATGTTAAAATGATCTTACTATTTAAAGGAATTCTTTTTATATTAGCACTAAAAATAATCAGTGATGTGCTTGATTTATCTACAACAGCATATCTGATTGATTATGCTATCATGTGGGGACCTTTAGCTTTAATCATTATATTTCAACCAGAAATTAGAAATGTTTTAGAGCAAATAGGTCGTAGTCAACTATTAGGAAGACATAAGATACTAACAGTTGATGAAAGAGAAAAGGTAGTATATGAAATTGCTCAAGCTATGGAATACTTAAAAAAATCACGTATTGGAGCATTAATAATAATTGAAAGAGATGTTAGCTTAAGTGAATATATTGATAAATCAAAAAAAATCTATGCTGATATTTCTAGTGAACTTCTTATTTCTATTTTCTTTCCTAATAATCCATTACATGATGGTGGAGTAATTATTCAAGGCGATAAAATAACAAGTGCGGGAGCAGTATTCCCAACTAGTGATAATGTAAAAATAAGTAAGCGTTTAGGAACAAGACATCGCGCAGCTTTGGGAATATCAGAAGAAACAGACTGTATATCTTTAATTGTTTCTGAAGAAACAGGGCGTCTTTCTATTGCTATAGGAGGGGAACTTCATTACAATCTAACTTTAGATGAAGTTAAACTAATGCTTTTAGAAGAATTGAGACCTAAAAAAAATGTTGTTCTAGAAGAAACGGAGGAAGTAGTAGATGAAACAAATAATCAATAAAATTATTTCTTTTTTTGCTAGAATATGGAAATTTATTGATCGCAAAATAATTATTCCTATTACTAAATTAATATTATCAATTTCAAGTTATTTTGAAAAATCTGGTAAAAAAATTGAAGAGTGGATTTCTAAAACTAATAATCTGATTTTTATTTCACTTGCAATAGCTTTTGTAATATTTATTGCAATAGATCAAAAAGTTTTAACATTTTCGGAAAGTTCAGCAGAAGTTTTAAAAGATCGTGTTGTTGAAGCAATATATAATGAAGAAGCATATGTAATAGAAGGGTTACCAGAAACAGTAGATATTACATTAATTGGAAGAAGGGCCGACATTTTACTAGCTAAAAGAACAGCTTCTTCTAGTATTCAAGTTGATTTGACAGGTTTAAAACCGGGTAAACATGAAATAACTCTTGAATATAATCAAGTTTTTGATACTATTGAATATAAAGTTAATCCTTCAGTGGCGACAATTATTATTTATCAAAAAATATCAATGGTTAAAACTTTGACAGTAGATTTATTAAATCAAGATAGTTTATCAGATAAACTAGTTATTGATGATGTTGATATTGATAATGATAGTGTTGTTATTAAAGGTGCTGAAAAAACATTAGAACAAGTAGCATCTGTTAAAGCTTTAGTAAATATAGAGGACCTAGTAAGTACTGAAGTAGGGACAACAACGTTAAATGATATTCCTCTTAAAGCTTATGATGAAGATGGTAATATTGTTGATGTGGAAATTGTACCAAGCAAGATAAATGCTACTATAACAATCACATCTCCAAGTAAAGAAGTTCCTATTAAAATAATCCCAACGGGAGATTTATCTTTTGGTTCAGCAATAAGTGAGATAAATAGTAGTGTTACTAAAGTAACAGTTTATGGTGAGGCAAGCGCTATTGAAGATTTAACTTATTTACCAGTTGAAATTGATGTTACGGATTTAAGTGCAAATAAACAATTTATCCAGGAAATTGAAATGCCAAGTGGAGTTAAATCAATGAGTGTTAATAGTGTTACAGTTGATGTTACAGTTGGCATTTCTGTTGATCGAACAATAGACAATGTCAAGGTAGATAATCTTAATCTAGCAGATGGCTATGCAGCTCAAGGTTTGACTGAAGATGATGTACAAGTATCAGTCGTTCTAAAAGGCGTTGAGTCAGTTGTTAATGATATAAGTGCTGAAGATATTACTGCATATCTAGATTTATCTGGCTATACAGAAGGTGAATATGAAGTAGAAGTTAATGTTTCAGGGACAGATGTTAGAGTTGACTATGTTTCAAAAACTAAAAAAGTAAAAATTAAAATATATAAAAAATAGACTTTTCAAAACGAAAAGTCATAGACTGTTGACAAATTAAATTGTTAATGGTCTTTTTTTAAAAAAATATTATAAAGTAAATATTTGATTAGTAGTAGACATTAAATTATTAATATTGTTGATATTGTAACAGCGTTTACTTAGAAGTTCTTTTAATTAATTTCGCATGCAATACAACTTTCTCAACGCTATTATAACAAGTTGATAATGTAAGAATTTTATCATTACTATTTAATTCAACATTAAAGTTATAAAT
>JAQUUG010000023.1 GCA_028693965.1 Bacilli bacterium | reverse complement strand
AAATCATACATTAAAACAAATTTATTTAAAACAAGAATTAATTATTGAAATATTAAAATCAATAACTGAAGGTGATATAGATTCAATTATAAAAGACTTTACAACAACATATTTAGGTGAAAACTTACGAACAATATAATAATTGCAGGAATCAAATATGAACAAAACAGTAGTGTACTGGCTAGCCTAAAAGGCTGGCTAGGGTATACTACACAAGATAAAAAAATAGATAAAACTTCTTTAAATGATGAACAAAATAATTTGCTAAATAACTTTAATGGTTATACTGAAATAAAAGATAATTTAATTAATCATGATATTGGAATATGGAATAGCAATGGAGATATAGATGCTTTAGAAGATTTAAAAAATATTAATTTTAAAGATTATGAAGGATATACTTGGAATGGATTTGTATCTGTTAAAAAAGAAGATTCATTTAATCTAGGTTTAATAAATAAAGAAGATTATTATAAGTTTTCAAAATCAATTATTCCAAAATTAATAATGAATAGTGGCTTTGATATTAATAATTTTAAGTGGTATGCTTGTCTACATTTAGATAGTGAAAAGAATTATAATATTCATTTCTTTCTAATGGAAATAAAGAAAACAAAGTTTAATAAAAGTGATAGATTAATACCTAAATCAGCTATTAAAAAATTTAAAAGTAATGCTTTATCTTATTTAATAAATAGAGATGAAATAATGTCATTAAAAGAGAATTTATTTATGGGTATTATTAAAGATGTTAGAAATAATAATTTAACTTCTATTAATAAAAAAAGTAACCTAGATAATAAAATAGGATCCCTATATAAGAAGCTTCCTAGGAAGCATAGATTACAATATAACTCACCTAATTTAAATGAAAATAGGGCTTTATTAGATGAAATAATAGCAAGTATATTAAGTAGTCCTAAAGTAGTTAATAACTATTATAATTATTTAAAAATACTTCATGATATAGATTTTGATATTAAAGAATATTATGGTGAAAGTAGTTATAATAATTATGTAGATAATCAAATTAAAAAACTATATTCTAAAATAGGTAATGAAATACTCAGTCAGTATAAAGGTTACAATTCAGAAAATTATTTATCAAGTCAAAAAGAATTTTTATCAAAAAATATATTTAAGTTAAACTTAAAAACAAGTAACAACATAACAGAACAAAAACAATTACAATTAGGAGAATCATTATATAATATAGCTAAGTATTATGATTTAAAAAATAATCAAACTAAAAGAATAATTAAGAATTGGTATTATAGATCAGGTTTTAGTAATTCGTTTGAAAGCTATTACAAATCAGTAATAACTAGTAACATTAAAGTTCTTACAAGTAATGAGTTCATTAAGGCATTTGAGGAATTAGGATTATCTAAATCAAAATATAATAAGTTAAAAGATAACTATTATAAACAAAAAAGAATATCTAATTATTTGATGGAATGTGCTATTAAATATATTCAATATGAAGAAGAAAGATTAGATAAAGAAAGAGAAAGCGAATATGATAAAGAAATATATTATTAAAAAACAAATTTTATGTGATACAATAATAATAGATAAAATAGTTTTTTTGAAATTGATGAAATTGCCTGGTGTTTTTATAGAAAATATATTATAATAAAGACAGAGGTGTTTTATGAAAAATGATTTATTATATATTGATCTTTTTGCCGGATGTGGAGGCTTGTCTTTAGGGTTGCATAATTCTGGATGGCATGGTTTTTTTGCTGTCGAAAAAAATCAAGATGCATTTAAAACATTGGAACACAATTTAATACAAAAGAAGAATCATTTTACTTGGCCTGATTGGTTAGAGCAGGCACCAAATGATATATATGACCTAATTAAAAATCATAGAGATGAACTATCTAGTTTAAGCGGAAAAATTAGTCTTGTCGTTGGTGGACCTCCTTGTCAAGGATTTTCTATGGCTGGAAAAAGAGTAAAAGATGATATTAGAAATAAGTTAGTTGATGCATATATTGAATTCATCAATATAGTAAGACCTAAAATATTATTTTTAGAAAATGTTCATGGCTTTACTGTTGGGTTTGAACACAATAAAAAAAGAGGTAAACCATATTCTTTGATAGTGAAAGAAAGTCTTGAAAATATGGGTTATAAGGTTAATTCAAAAATAATTGATGTTTCAAAATATGGAGTTCCACAGAGTAGAAAAAGATTTATATTGGTTGGTACTATATTGGATAACCCCACCGATTTTTTTGAAGATTTAGAAAATAGTAAAGAAAACTTCTTAGATGAAAAAAATATTCAAAATATAGTGACAATAGAAGAAGCAATTGGGGATTTATTAAAAGCAAATGGTACTTATAAATTGGAAAAGATGAAGAATTTTGACTTTGGAAAATATGGCCGTTCAACATCGAACTACCAAAGGTTAATGAGGACAGGCTCTTCGAAATATCCAGATAGTCACAGATTTGCCAATCATAATTATGATACAGTAAGAATATTTAGAGAATTGATGGAAAAAACAAATAGAATGACACGAGTTACACCTTCAATGAATTTAGTTGAAGGCTTTAAAAAAAGAGGTGTAACATTGTTGAAAAAAGGATATGTTTGTTCTACAATTACATCAATTCCCGATGATTTTATACATTATTCTGAACCAAGAATTTTAACAGTTAGAGAGATGGCAAGAGTACAAAGTTTTCCAGATTGGTTCGAATTTTGTGGTAAGTACACAACAGGTGGACAATTGAGAAAGAAAGATGTACCAAGATATACACAGGTAGCTAACGCTGTTCCCCCACTTTTTGCTGAACAAGTTGGCATAATTCTAAAAAATATGATACAATAAAAGACAGAAGTTGTCTTTTATTTTTTGTGTTAGGAGATGTTATTAATGAATAATGAAAAAATGAATTTTAGAATAAGTACGGGTTTGAAAAATATAATAGGTAGGGAACTAATAACTAGTGAAGTTGTCGCGGTATTTGAATTAGTTAAAAATTCATTTGATGCTAATTCAAAAAATGTAACTATAGATTTGGATTTAGAAAATGAAAAAATCATTATTTTGGATGATGGAATAGGTATGTCTAAAGGAGATATAGAAAACAAATGGTTGTTTGTAGCTTACTCTGAAAAAAAAGACGTAAACGAAAAAGACGGCAGAAAATATGTGGGTGCTAAAGGGATAGGTAGATTTGCTTGTGATAGGTTAGGGTCAAATATTAAAATAATTACGAGGACTAGTGCAGATAAAACTTTTAATATATTGGATATAAAATGGGGCGCTTTTGAAAAAAACAATTTAGATGAATTTGAAAATATTCCTGTATCCTATTCTACGATGGACAATTATAGTGAGATTATAAATTCAGGAACTGCAATAGTTATTAATGATTTAAGAGATAAATGGGATTACGATAGAATAAATAAATTAAAAAAATCTCTAGAAAAACTAGTTAATCCATTTGATTCAAATGTGAATATGAAAATTAAATTGAACATTATTAGTAAGGATAAAAAACTTAGTGAGCTATCTTCTTTAATTTATAATTCATTATTTGATGCACTGAAGGAAAAAACAACATGTATTACTGCAAGTTTTGAAGACAAAATAATAGTTAGATTAGAAGATCATGGAAAAATGGTATATAATATAGAGAAAAAAAATAATGATACAGGGTTATCTAATATTAAAATATGCATATATTATTTGAATTTTATTGCAAAATATAATTTTACGAGATTAATGGGTGCAGAACCAAAAAACTACGGAAGTATTTTTATGTATAAGAATAAATTTAGAATATATCCGTATGGTGAGATGAATAATGATACACTAGGGTTGGATACAAGAAAAACACAAGGTTATGGTAGATATTTAGGAAATAGAGAAATAGTTGGTTACATATCTATATTTGATTCGGAAAATAAATTTATAGAAGCAAGTTCTAGAGATAGAGGATTTATTGAAAATTCAGCTTATCAGATTTTAACCAACATTTATATGGAGTACGCCCATAAGCCACTAGAAAAGTATGTTAATTTAATTAACTGGGGTTATGATGCTTCTGATAAAAAGGAAATAACCATTAGTGATATAAATGTAGAAGATGATAAATTGATTTTACCAACTTTTATAAAAGATAATGATTACAATATTGAAATAGACAATAATGTTTTGAAGGATAAAGCCCCAATAGAGAAAGTTTTAACAGATGCATTAAGTCAAAAAAATTTATCTCCAAAAGATATTAAAGATATTTTTAAAAAAAGTAAAGAAACTATACTGATGACTAAAAAGATTATTCAAGAACAAGAAAAAATAGTGAATAATAAGGATGATAAAATTATAGGATTAGAAAATCAAAATATTTTGCTTAAAAATTTAAATAAAGATGAAGATATTTTACAGGCAGAAGTAACTCACCATATTTCTAAAATGTCTAATGAATTAGATAGTTGCATAGAAAATATTGCAGAAGAAATAGATTATAATGAACAACCTGAAATTTTTAAGGAGTTATCTAGAATTAAGCTAATTTCCGATAAAATGAGAGTTTTTAATCAAGTGATTTTAAAAGGTAATTTTAAATCAAAAGGCAAGAATAAAATTAACTTGTATGAATATTGGAATTTTTACTTTAATAGTTCCAGTTATATAGCAAGTTTATCAAAAACAAGAAATATTAGTATTCACAAAGGTGTAGAATTTAATTATGATTGCTTTAATTGTGATGTTGATGTATATGATATATCAGTAATAATTGATAATTTAATATCTAATGCCATAGATTTAAATGCAACTATAATAGATGCATGTTTCGAAAAAAATAAAATTATATTCTTTTCAAATACAGCACAAGTAATAGATGAAAATATAAATAAAATTTTCGAATTAGGATTTTCTACAAAAGTAGGAGGTACAGGGATAGGCTTGTATCAAATAAAAAAGATTTTAAAAAAATATAATTGGAATATATCTATATGTAACAAACAGGATGGTGTCGAATTTGTGATTGAGTTGGTGATTTAAGTGAGAAGTGATTATAATATTTTATGGCTTGATGATGATTTTGAAAATGATACTGCGTTTTTAACAAATTTATTATTAAAAACTGAAAATTATTTAAAAGAAAAGGGATATAATCCTAACATTATAAAAGTTAGTAATAAAGATGATGCATTAGAAATGGTAAGTTCTAACAAGAAAATAGACTTATTTTTAAGTGATTATAATATAAGTACTGACGATGAATTTAGTGGATTTGATTTTCTCCTTGCTACTAGAACAAAGTACAAGCAAGAAATGTTGTTGTACTCTAATCAAAATGACCAACAACTAAAGGGACATATAATTGATTACTTAACGAAGGATAGTACGCCTTTAGAGTATTTTAGCAAATTTATCTTTAAATCTGCTACAAATCGTATTTTGCTATTTGATTCAATAAAATCGCTAATAGATTTAACACTAATAAGGTGGAATGAATTAAATGCTTTAAGAGGCTTATATCTCTCTGAAACTAGTCAAATACATTATGATTCCAAAAAATACATACAGGAAAAAGTTCCAGATACACAATTGGTTAGTGATTTTAGTAATAACTATTCAAGTTCAAGAAGAATGCAATCAAAAAAACAGCAAATTATTGATATCTTAAATGGTTCAGCCGCATACAATGAAAAACTTTTTGATTTTTACGAGGTGCAATGTGTTTTGTCAAATTCTACAAATAATTTGTATACTATATGGGAAAAAATAAGAAGTATCCGAAATGGTTGTGCACATGTTAAACAATTTGTAGATGATGATGGTGAATGCTTTATAACTTTAATGGATAATACTACAAAGATTAATGAATCAGAAATATGTTTGTATAGGAGTAAATTATTGAATTTTGTTGCTGAATATTACAATAACTATCCTCCTGATGATGAAACTAACATAGAAGAACCAGAATTAGTAGAAAGTGCAAGTTAAAATTTATAATTATATAAATTATTATTATAGATAAAATTATATATTGCGTAAATAATAAAATGTCTAGTACAACAATGTATATTAATTATTTTAACGATTTGAAATTATTAGTTGAATTAATTTAATTATTTTGTTATAATCTAACTAGATTAGAAGTTAGCACAACACTTCATTTATGCCCCATATTTATGTAAAACTAGAACACTATATTTATTAGGTGTTCTTTTTTCTATGAAATCGCAATAAAATGTATGTTTTATCGGGATTTGAATTAGGATAATTTCACCTAGTTAATGGTTTGGATGTTTTTAATTAATAGTGTATAATTAAATTAGGTGATGGAGATGAATAAAGAACAATATGAACAGTTTCTTTATAGTTTAAAAAGAATAGCTGGGCACATACATTTTTTAGATGAAGTTGAAAGAAGTATCATAACGAATTTTCCTTCTTTGGAGGAAAGTGGCTTTTTTGAAGTAATGATAAGGAATGCTAGGTTAGTAAAAAACTATCATATAGGAATATTATAATAATGTATAGGTGATATATTATGGAAGAGAAAATTATAGAAAAATTTATTAAAAAACAAAAAGTAAGCTTTATATGTTCTATTGATGAAGAACAATTTCCAAATGTAAAAGCAATGTTAAAACCTAGAAAAAGAATAGGATTAAAAGAATTTTATTTTTCTACCAACACTTCATCTATAAGAGTAAAACAATATAGAAATAATTCTAATGCTAGTATTTATTTTTATCATAAAGGATTGATAAGATATATTGGTGTAATGTTAAAAGGCAAAATGGAGGTATTAACTGATCAAAATACTAAAAATATGATTTGGAAAAAAAGTGATATAATTTTTTACAAGAAGGGCACTACTGATCCAGATTATTGTGTATTAAAGTTTACAGCTGAGAGTGGCAGATATTACAATGATTTAAAAACAAAAAGTTTTGATTTACAGTAATTTAAATCACAATATTGTTTTAAAATTTATGATAAATACTATTTATCAAGAAATAAGGGAGTAATAACTTGTATCTAACTGGTCACATTTGAGAATAATCGAACCTTCCAACAGGAGGTTTGTTTTCTTTTTATAAAAAATAGTTTATAATTAAATGTAAATGTTGTTAATATAAAACTGGCTTCTATTGTAATTGATTGTGATAATACTGAATAATCTGTGGGGTGTTCAATTATTAATGGTGCCAAGTTAGCCGACAATCATTATGGAGACTGGAAAGTTTTAATTGATTATGATGGTCATCTATTTTGTATAGTTTCATCAAAAATTAAAAAAAATCAGAAATAAATATCTAACTTTTAAAGGTAGAGTTTTTTATCTTTTGGTGACATTAACTCTGTATATTCTTTTAGCAGTGATTTGGATATTATATTTTTATTTTCATCTAAAAATTTTATTGTTTTGTTGGGACAATTTTTACTTATCTTTCTAATTGCCCATCCGACCGCTGCCCTATTAGGAATTTTAGACGAAATGTTTGTCTTTTAAAGAAATATTGGTTCTTTGGAATTAATTTTTTTGCATTTGAAAGAAAGGAATGGTCTAAAATTTCTAATGTGGCTTTTCATGGATAAACTTTTATCACCAATAGTTAAAAAACTGAGAATTTAATCTTACAATTATAAACCAATCCTTTGTGCATGACTGAATTATATAACATTAATTTTAAACTTCCAACTCCTAAAGTAGGTAAATCTTGCCTACTTTGTAAATTTGACTTGTCATATGGTTAGTGATATTCTGATTTCACGAAACAATAATATATTTTGCTACCGACTAATTAGTGCTTATGCTCTAATTTTATTTATATATTGTGATTTATTAAAGTCTTGGGAATACTCCCATTTAAAGGACAATAAAACCATTTGTTTTTTTGAAATAAAGAAAACCTAGGTATTCCTATAGGAAACTAGTTTTTTGTCGTTTAAAAGAAAGATTTGATTGTATGAAACATATTAGCAAAAATACATAATTTTCAATTTTTTTCTTTATCTGATTTATAAATAAATTTTATTATACAATTTAAAGTTTCATCACTTATTGTATGTTCGATTTTTTCTGTTTCACTTAAAATATTATTTTCATTTACCCCGATATATCTTAATAATTCTTCAATCATATTGTGTCTCACAAGTAATTTCTCACCCAATTTTTTTCCTTCTGCTTCTAAAATTATAATATCATATTTTTTATATTTTAGTAATTTTTTTTCATTTAGTTTTTGTATCATTTTAGTAGCTGAAGGTGGTCGGATATTTAAACTTTTTGCTAATTCTTGAATTCTTGTATAGCCACTATTCTTAGATAATCTATAAATCATTTCAATATAATCTTCCATAGAAGCAGTTAAATTTTTATCCATATATTCTCTAAAAGTATAGAATTCTTCTTTCATGAATTATTCTCCTTTATACAAAGTATGTCTCTAGGCTTTTGTACATTACAAATAAGTTTTTATAACATAAATTATAGATGACTAAAAAAGTTAGTTTATTTTAAGTTTAGGAGGAAAAATGAAAAAAAATATTTTAAAACAGATTTTAAAATATTTAGGCCCTGCTTTTATAATAAGCGTAGCCTATGTAGATCCAGGTAATTTTGCAACTAATATAGCGGGAGGATCAATGTTTAATTATAATTTATTATGGGTTGTCTTAGCTAGCAATATTATGGCTATATTTTTACAAATTAATTCAGCAAAATTAGGAATTGCCACTAATAAAAATTTATCAGAAGAATGTCGACTTGTTTTTTCAAAAAAGACGAATGTTTTTTTATGGATAGTAATGGTTATTACGTCAATTGCTACAACTATGGCAGAATTTTTAGGTGGGGCTTTGGGACTTTATTTGCTTCTTGGTATTCCACTTCCTATAGCAGGATTATTAACTTTTATAATTACTTTTATAATTATTAATTTTAAAAAATATGGTCAAAGAATCATTGAAAGAATAATAACTATTTTAGTTGCTGTAATATGTATAGCTTATGGAATTGAAATATTTTTAGCTAAACCAGATTATATTCAAATTGGAATACATACTTTATTACCAAGTATTAAAAATACCAATGCTTTGTTAATTGCTGTTGGTATGTTAGGTGCAACAGTTATGCCTCATGTTATATTTTTACATTCAGATTTAGTCAAAGTCAGAAATAATAAATTAAAAACATTTCAAGAAAAAAAATATCATTTAAAAATGGAAAAAATAGATGTTATTATAGCTATGAATATAGCATTTATTGTAAATGCGGCCATGGTAATTGTATCTGCTGCCACTTTTTATAAACAAGGTATGGTAGTTGACACAATAGAAATTGCTCATAAATCATTAGAACCATTATTAGGAAAATTATCAAGCTGTTCTTTTGCTATAGCTTTATTAGCTAGCGGTTTTTCTTCGACAGCAGTTGGTGCTATGGCTGGAGAATCAGTAATGGATGGTTTTATAAACATAAAACTATCAAATAATTTAAAACAATTAATAACATTAGTACCTTCTATGATAATAATAATTTTAAAAATAAATCCTATGAAAGCACTACTATTAAGTCAAGTTAGTCTTAGTTTTGCTCTTCCTATGGCTATAATTCCACTATTAGTAATTACAAGTAATAAAAAAGTTATGGGTAGATTTGTAAATAGTAAAATAGTTAAAATGTTAGGAATAATTATATCTGTAATTATAATTATCTTAAATATTGCTCTTATAGTTTTAAATACTGTTTAGTTAAAATTTAATATTGCATAACAATTGCTTCATAATGAAAAAATTCCTTATTTTATAAGTAATTTTGTTTGATGAAATGTACTTTGATGCAGTTTAGGGACACTTTTTTAAAAATTTTTTTATCTTTACATACTGATTAAGTACCCGCTTGTTCCTATAAATAATCTCTACAAAAAATAAAAAAAAGATTTATAAATAAAAAAAGAAAAAATATTTTTTCTTTCAAACTACTTATATATTACCACAAAATCACAATTTTTTCAAGTCTATAATTCTTTATAAAAAAGGTGTATAAAGTATTAGAGGTGAAAGAAATGAAAAAAAATATGACAGCATTAGTAAGTTGTTTTTCTAGAGCATATCATTATCAGAATAATTCTTACAAAATTTATAGTGATAATTATGCAACCAGAATATTAACTGAAGAAGAGTACAATATGATTGGTCAAAACATGGCAAAAGGCATTAATTTTTTTAATTCAAACTTTAAAGGAACTGAGGAAGAAGCGTTAAGGTGGATTGTAGATAATCAATTATCCCCTTTAGTATTAGCAAGAAGTGCTTTTACAGAAAAAATGTTAAAAAATGCTATAAAATTAGGATGCACACAATATTTAATATATGCAAGTGGTTACGATATGTCGGCTTATAAATTATCTAGAACTAATTTATCAATTTTTGAAATTGATAAAAAAGAAATTATAAATGATAAGAAAAAAAGGCTAGCCTATAACAATATAGATATTTCAAATATAAGTTTTATAAAAACTGATTTCACAAATAGTAATTGGATAGATGATATTCTTAAGAGTAGCTATGATAACGAAAAAATATCATTTAGCAGTTTATTAGGAATTAGTTATTATTTAACAAAAGAAAAATTTGAAAACTTAATTCAAAATATTTCAGAAAATGTGTTTAATGGTAGTTCAATTGTTTTTGATTATCCAACCTTTGAAAATGAAATAGAAAGTAACAAAACTGAATTATTAGCTTTAGAGGCAGGAGAAAAAATGCAAGCCAAGTACTCATACAATGAAGTAGAAAAAATACTATCAAAATATGGATTTTTAATTTATGAACATTTAAATAGTCAAGAAATGACAAAAAATTATTTTGAAGTTTATAATATGCTTAATCCAAAACACAAAATGAAATCTCCGCCGGGAGTAAGTTATTGCTTAGCTGTTAGAAAAATAGTAAAATAGAAAGAAAATATATATTTTCACTTGTAAAAAAAATATGCTTATAAATGCTTGCTAATAAAGTCTATTATTGTTTTTAAAGTGAATAATATCATAGTATATAAAGAGTGCAAAAAAGAATCAATAAGATATTTATCAGCGATAATTAGTTCTTTTCTATCACAAAAAAACCACAATTTTAACATATTAATTTAATAATATATATGATATAATCATTATAGGTGGTTGAATTGAGAAGCAAAATATTTAAAAATCTTGATGAACAAATTGAAATATTAAAAGTTAAAGGATTAATAATTACTGATGAAGAGGAAACTAAAAAAATATTACTTAGAGAAAATTATTTTTTTATAAGTGGATATCGTCATCTATTTATGAATGGTTCCAAGGAACGCAAATTCATAAATGGAACAACCTTTGAAGAATTATATGCAACATTTGTCTTTGATAGAATGATTAGAAATATTATGTTTAAATATATTTTAATTATTGAAAACAATATTAAATCAATGATAAGTTATACGTTGTCTAAAAAATATGGATTTAAGGATAAAGATTATTTAAATCCCCGTAATTTTACAAGTGACACTTATAAAACAAGACAAGTAGCTGATATTATTAGTAAAATGAGAAGGCAAATTAGAGTTAATGGTAAACAGCATTCAGCAACGATGCATTATTTAAGCAATTATGGGTATATTCCTTTATGGATTTTAGTGAAAGTTTTATCTTTTGGTATTGTTTCTGAATTATATACCATATTAAAAGTTGAGGATCAAAAAGCTATTGCTGATTATTACAACTTAGAAATAGAAGATTTAAGTATTTATTTAGCACTTTTATCTAATTTTAGAAACTTGTGTGCTCATGAAGATATTTTATATGATCACCGAACACAAAGAAAAATAAGAAATAATAAGTACCATATTAAGTTAAATATACCTATTGAAGAAGATGAATATATTTATGGCAAAAATGATTTGTTTGCATTAGTAATCATTATGAAAGATATGCTGACTACAAAAGAATTTAGACAATTAATATATGAGATAGGCTATGAAATTGATGTTCTTGATGGGAAAGTTGATACTGTTCCATTAAATAGTATCTTAAATAAAATTGGTTTTCCGAGTAATTGGCGGGAAATAATTAATATTAATTAAAGGAGGAATATAAATGAGACAAAAGATAATATATATAATAACCATTGTAGTTACTTTCTTTTTTGGCGCTATAGGAACTATTATCTTAACTAATTATATTCCTATTAAAACAGAAATAGTTGAAAAAACAGTTAGTGAAGTTACTATAACAGAAGCTGATTCTATAAGCAAGGCAGTGGAAAAGATATATGATGCAGTCGTTTTGATTGAGTCATATCAAAATGGTAGTTTAATTGGAACCGGTACAGGATTTGTTTACAAAAAAGATGATGACTTTGGATACATAATGACAAATAATCATGTTATTGAAGATGCAACAAGTGTTAAGGTGATCACTAATGATGGAAGAACGCTTGAGGCAGAAATCTTAGGCGGGGATGGATACTCAGATATTGCTGTTTTATCTATTGATAAAGATGAAGTAACAGTAGTTGCTGAAATAGGAAGTACTGAAGATGCGGAAATTGGCGATACTTTATTTACTGTTGGATCGCCACTTGGCAGTGAATATATGGGAACAGTTACTAAAGGAATATTATCAGGTAAAGATAGAACGGTAACTGTAACTGTTAACAATTCTGAATTTATGATGGAAGTATTGCAAACAGACGCAGCTATTAATCCGGGAAATAGTGGTGGACCACTAGTAAACATAAATGGTGAAGTAATTGGTGTTAATTCTATGAAACTTGTTCAAGATGAAGTAGAAGGTATGGGTTTTGCAATACCAATAGAATTAGCTATGGCTAGTGCTAGTCATCTAGAAAAAGGCGAAGATATTAAACATCCTATTATAGGAGTCGAAATTGTTGACGCGACAGAGACATATTTGTTATATCGTAATAATATATTACTTGATAAAGACTTTGATAATGGTGTAGTTGTTGTTAGTGTATCAGATAATTATCCCGCTGTTACTGCTGGTATTGAAAAAGGCGATGTTATTTTAGAAATAGATGGCGTTGAAATTACATCCCTTGCTCATTTTAGATATTTACTTTATAAGCATAATATAGGTGATACTATCACTGTTAAGTATTATCGTGATGGTGAAGAACACGAAACACAAATGACTTTAGATAAGAGTATTGAAGATGATGGATAACATCATCTTTTATCTTGATAAAATATTACCTTTTATGCTATACTTATAAGTAGTTAGAAGGAATGCAATATGGATAAGAAAAAACAAGCTATTACTATGATCAAAAATAAAATGTCAAGCAACAGTTATATGAGTTATAAAGAAATTGCTGAAATTACAGGCTATCATCCTAAATATATTTTAAAATTGAAAAAAGAAATAATAGATGGGGTTGTTACAATTGAACATGGTAATAAAAATAAGAAATCACCTTTTGCTTTAAATGATGAAGAAGTTCAAAAAATTATTTCATTATATAGTCGCTCACATGTTAGTATTAGGAAGTTTTGTAAATTTTATAGTAAAAGAAGTTATTCATGTATATATAAAATATTAAAAGAAAATGGTCTTTTAGATTAAGTTATGTCAAAAAGATTTATTAATCATAAAATAATTTGAGGAGGTTATCTTATGATTGTAATAGATGCTGGACATGGGGGAACAGATCCAGGGGCTAGTGGTAATGGCATAATTGAAAAAGATTTGAACTTAGATATATCAAAGTATATGTATAATAGATTTAAGGAGTTAGGTATTCCTGTTACTATGACACGAACTACGGATGAAACAATTGAACCCACGGAAAGAGTTAATAGGATTTTGAATGCTTATGGCAATAAATCTAATGTAATTGTATTGTCTAACCATATAAATGCTGGTGGTGGTGATGGTGCTGAAGTAATCTATGCTCTTCGTAATACAGATAGACTTGGCAATTTAATAGCTGAAGAGTTTGAAAGCGAAGGACAAAATGTTAGAAAAGTATATCAAAGAAGATTGCCATCGGATACATCTAAAGATTATTATTTTATACACCGCAATACTGGAGTGACGCAGCCTCTTATTATAGAATATGGCTTTTTGGATAGTACTGGTGATGATGTAGAACAACTAAAAAATGATTATGAAGATTTAACAGAAGCAGTTGTTAGAGCCGTTGCAAGATATTTAGATGTTACGTATGTTGCCCCTGAAGGAACGGACACGTATGTAGTAAAAGCAGGCGATAGTTTATGGAGCATAGCTAAAAAGTATGATGTAACTGTTGATGAACTGAAGGCAGCAAATAATTTAACGGCAAATTTGTTATCAATTGGTCAAATATTAAAAATTCCCGTTACTTCTATAGAACCGGTAGAGGGGGAATATACGGTTTATACTGTAAAAGCAGGCGATAGTTTATATGCTATTGCACAAACGTATGGGGTTACAGTAGCTGATTTAGTTGACTACAATGGTTTGTCCACAACAACATTAAGTATAGGTCAGCAAATACTTATTCCAAGTGAAGAAACAGCGGCACCGGTTGAAAGTGAAGACTATTTAATCTACAAAGTTCAAAGTGGTGATAATTTATATGCTATAGCGCAAAAATATAATACAACCGTTTCAGATTTGATGGGAATAAATAATTTATCAACTAGTTCATTAAGTATAGGTCAAGAATTAAAAATTCCTGTTGAAGAAACAAGCGAAATTACTGAAACAACTTATGTAGTAAAAGCAGGTGATAGTTTGTATAAAATAGCACAAACATATGGAACAACAGTTAATGATTTAATTGATTATAATGGGTTAACGACATCGCTACTAAGCATAGGGCAAGTCTTAAAGATTCCTGTTGAAGAAACAAATAAAATTACTAAAACAACTTATGTTGTAAAAGCAGGTGATAGTTTGTATAAAATAGCACAAACATATGGAACAACAGTTAATGATTTAATTGATTATAATGGCTTAACGACATCATTACTAAGTATAGGTCAAGTCTTAAAGATTCCTGGAGCAATGACAACTTATATTGTACAGAGTGGTGATAGTTTATATGCTATAGCAAAAAAATATAATACGACAGTGTCAAACTTGATAAGTAAAAATAGTTTATCAACAACGGTGTTGAGCATAGGTCAAGAATTAATAGTATAAAATAAAATCTCAAATTAATATTTGAGATTTCAG
>JAQUUG010000089.1 GCA_028693965.1 Bacilli bacterium | reverse complement strand
TATAACAGTCATTAAGAACGCAAAATTAATTATTAAGCCGTCTTCGTTTTCAATAGCAAACGTAAAAAGTCCTTGTTCCTCACTATTTTCTAATAAAGCTAAACTAATATTTTTATCTAATACGGTTTGTAAAGTAAAATTAATTGTTAATAAAGCATAACCATTATTATTGATTAATGTGTAGCTATCTATAATAAAATTAGGGTTATTAACACTAATACCATTTACCAATTTTAAAATAGAGCTACTTGAGGAATTATAAAGTTCAATTTGAATTTGATATGATGGATTTGTTTCTTCATTATTAGAATCAATTGTTTCAAAAAAATGTGTTCCAAAAGGAAATGTTCCACTATCAATTAAAGTACTATCTTTATATAATCTATATTCTCCAATTAGTATGTTTTCATTGATATTAGTATCATTTAAACATCTAACAGAACAAAAACAATTGGTATTTATTGTGATAAATTGATCAGTAGAAATAAGAGAGTAGTTATTTTGATCATTATCAGCAATTATTCTTAGTATTCGAAGAACTGCGCAACAATTTTTTACTTTTTCTACTCTAAATATATAAGATGTTTCTTCACTACTATCATCAATTTGAACTTCTAAATGACTTCCATCAGCGCAATAAAGAATAATTGGTCTTGTATTATAGTAAATGCACTCACTTCCTAATCTTGGATATGAACAATCAAAAATATTTTTATCCTTAAAACTAGCTAAGCACTGTATTTCACTAATTTTGTGTAAAACATCACATACACAATTACTGTTTTCTATATTATTATCCATATAATCACCTCTGATATATGTTATGAGTCTATAAACAATTTGTGTGTTTATATGTCTATTATTATTAGGATATTTAATTATAATTAAATATATTATAAAATATATTTAATATTATGTTAAAATAATATTAGGAGAATTGATATATGAAAAATTACAATGTAATTGTTATAGGCAGTGGTCCAGCTGGTATGATGGCTGCCATTAGATCGTCTTTAAATAATAAAGTTTTATTAATTGAAAAAAATGATAAATTGGGTAAAAAATTATCTATCACAGGTGGTGGCAGATGTAATTTGTTAAATTTAAAGAATGTGGATGAATTTATAAAAGAAATTGCCGTAAATGCAAAGTCATTTTATAGTGTTTTAAAGCAAATTAGCCCTAAAGATTTGTATGACTATTTTGTTAGTATAGGGGTTATGTTAAAGGAAGAAGATAATAATCGAATATTTCCAGTAAGTAATAAATCAATTACAATTATTGAAGCTTTAAATAAGCAGTTAAAATTATCAAATGTTGATATAAATTTAAATGAAATTGTAATTGATATAAAAATTGAAGAAAATAATAAAGTTGTTATTACTAACAAAGGAAGATATATATGCCAAAAATTAATAATTGCAACAGGTGGATGTTCTTATCCACAAACAGGTTCAACAGGTGATGGCTATAAATTTGCAAAACTTTTAAATCATGATATAACTGATTTATATCCTGCTGAAACTTTTTTAATAACAAAAGAAAAATTACCCCTTGCTGGATTAACTTTAGATAATGTAACAGTAATGTTAGATCAAAAGAAAGTTGAAGGTTCAATGCTATTTACGCACAATGGGGTTAGTGGTCCTGTTATTTTTAGAATTAGTGAGGAAGTTTATAAAAAAATAAATAAAGAGAAGCAGGCAGAATTAGTGGTTGATTTATTACCGGATTATTCATATGAAAAATTAATTAATTCTTTAAATAATTATAATTCAAAGAAAGAAATAGCTAGTTTTGTGAGACAATATTTACCTAAACGATTAAGTGACTACCTTGTTTTAAGTTTAAATATTAATACCAAAATAGCTGAAATGTCTAAAATAAATAAACAAAAGATAATTGAAAGTATTAAACAGTTTAGAATTAAAATAAAGAAAACGGGAAATATAGAAACAAGTATTGTAACTGGTGGTGGAGTTAATTTAAAAGATATTAATATGAAAACAATGGAATCAAAATTAAATAAAGGAGTTTATTTTGTTGGTGAACTATTAGATATTCATGGTCATACTGGTGGATATAATATAACAATAGCTTTAGCAACTGGATATGTAGCTGGTGAAGCAAGTAATAACTAGCTTTTAATAAATAGTTGTATTATTGTTAATAATATGTTATAGTATGTAAGTTAATTAATTTTGTGAAGTAATTAAATTAAAGGAACTTATTATTGCTCGCGAATAAAAGAAATAGAATTAGTAATATTAAAAAACTATAATTAATGTGAAGAGACAGCATTTATTACTGTCTCTTTTTATATGAATAATTACAATTATAAAAAAAGAAAGAAGGAAATTATTATGAATTTTAAAGAATTAAACTTAAATGATAAAGTATTTAGAGCCTTAACGACTGCTGGATATACGATGCCAACACCAATTCAAGAAAAAGCTATACCATATATTTTAGAAAGAAAAGATTTACTAGGATGTGCACAAACAGGAACAGGAAAAACAGCAGCTTTTGCTTTGCCTATTATCAGTAATTTATTAGAAAATCAAAATAAAGATTTTGATAGAAAAATTAAAGTGCTTATTTTAACGCCAACTAGAGAACTAGCTATTCAAATAAGAGATAATTTTAGAGCATATGGAATGTATACTAATTTAAAGTGTAGTGTTATTTTAGGTGGAGTTAATCAAAAATCACAAATAGAAGTATTAAAAAAAGGGGTTGATATTTTAGTAGCAACACCAGGCAGATTACTTGATTTAATTAATCAAAAATATGTAAAATTAGAGAATGTTAGTACTTTTGTATTAGATGAAGCGGATACTATGCTTGATATGGGATTTGTTAAAGATGTAAACAAAATTATTAAATGCTTGCCACAAGATAAACAAACATTATTTTTTTCAGCGACAATGCCAAAAGAAATTAGTGAATTAGCTGCTACAATTTTAAATGATTATGCAGTAGTGGAAGTAGCTCCAGTATCATCAACGGCTTCTAAAATTGCCCAGATGGTATATTATGTAGACCGCGAAAATAAAGTGAAGTTGTTATTAGACATATTAAATGATGAAGAAATTAAATCAATGCTTATTTTTACGAGAACTAAACATGGTGCTAACAAACTGTCGGAAACTTTAGAAATAAGAGGAATTCATTCTGGAGTAATCCATGGTAATAAATCGCAAAGTGCTCGTGTTTCAGCTTTAAACAACTTTAAATCAGGGAACACAAAAGTTTTAATAGCTACTGATATAGCGGCTCGTGGGATTGATATAAATGAATTATCTCATGTTGTAAACTATGATATGC
>JAQUUG010000022.1 GCA_028693965.1 Bacilli bacterium | reverse complement strand
ACAGTGTTGACAAACAATGCTGTTTTTTTGTATAATCAAGGTATAATAATTAGAAGGAAGGTATTTGCTTGAAAAGTCATTTTAACTTTGCTGTAAAAGCAATAAAAAAGAAAGGTTTTACATTAATAGAGTTATTAGCAGTGATAGTAATACTAGCTGTTATTGCCCTTATTTTAACACCACAAATATTAAGTGTTATAAACGAAGCCAAAGAAGGAAGTTTAGAAGCAACTAAAAAATCAATTGTAAAAGCTTCGGAATTATATGTGGTAAGTAATATTGAAGACTTTACTTTAGAAGTAGGAGAAAAAGCCTATATTCAGCTAAGCGAACTAGAAGACGGGTATATTAAAAGTATTAAAAATACCTCAGGTGAATCATGCGCTGGATATGTTAAAGTTGAAAAAACGGAAGAAGACTATGATTATACCGTTTATTTAGATTGTGGTAATGGTGAAAACCTACTTGTTGATTCTAGTTATGTTAACTATGGAGGAGACTATCTAGATGAATTTTATGATGTCATTGAAACAAGTGATGGAGGATATATAGCTGTAGGATATTCTAATTCTACTACTTTTAGTGATAATGCGAGATATGGTGATACTTTAAATTATGACGCTATAATAGTAAAATATGATAGCAATGGTTTAGAAGAATGGAGTCATAATTTTGGTGGAACTGGGAATGATTGTTTTTATAGCGTTATAGATGATGGTAGTGGCTATGTTGTAGTGGGATCAAGTACATCCCAAGATGGTGATTTAAATAATTTTGAAACTAATAGTTACAACAGTATATTAGTAAAATATAGTTATAATGGTAATATGGAATTGGCTAAGGTGCTATCAAGTAGTGTAAGTAGTAGTAGCAATGCTTATACTATCTTATATGATGGGATAAATTACTATGTTTCTGGTGGTGCTAGGTATATAGATGGAACATTTTATTATAAGGAATATATAGTAAAATACAATGCTAATTTTAATGAAATATGGACTCAAACATATGCAGGTGGATATCAATCACATGGCTATAAAGCAATGTTTAATAATGACAATAATATTGTTTTAGTTGGTGATAGTGCATCTACTGATAGTGATATTGGAGATATAAAAATTGGAGTTCAAGGTAATTTAGATGCAACTATTTTTATAATTAATAGTGATACAGGAGAGATTATTAATAAAGGTATTTTTGGTGGTGATGGTACTGATTATTTTTATGATGTGCTAGAAGTTGCTGATGGTTATATAGTTACAGGTTCTTCATCATCTAATAACTATGATATGCAAGATATAAATAAAGGTAATGTTGATGCTGTTGTTGTTAAGTACAGTAAGACAGCTGAAGCTGATGAAAATGGGGTTTTACCTATAGTGTGGAAAAAAGTAATAGGTGGATCAAGTAATGACTATTTTAGAAAAATATTTGTTCAGGATAATTATATAATAGCAGCTGGTTATAGTAATTCAACTGATGGTGATTTACAAGGTATTTCAAAATCATTGCTACCTGATTATGATGGATTAATAGTTAAAATGGATTCAAGTGGCAATATATTATCCACCATTACCTATGGAGGAAGTCAAAGTGATTATATATATGGAGGTATGTATTCTAGTGATAAATTTATATTAGTAGGAACTAGTTTTTCTTTAGATAATGATGTGGAATCATTCAATTTAGGAAATAGCGATGCTATTATGTTTATGATGGATAATAACCTAGAAGCAGTAAATACTTTTCAATTAGAAACATTATTAATGAGTCAAGCTAAAGAATTAATTGTAAATTATGGGACCAGTATCCCTAGCTATGAAAATAGAAACAATTTGAAATTATTTACAACTAATGATTCAACTGCAGACTTGGGTAAATGGTGTACTAGTGATACGCTTGTTGACGAAGAACGAAACTATAATGGAGTGTCTTGTCTAAAACCATTTGATACAGTTAATATCAGGACTATGATTAATCAAAAGGTGGATTTAACTAATGATGTATCAATTAATCCTATTGATAGTACTAATTGGCTTAAAATAATGATTTCTTTCCATAATTATGGCTCACCTATTCAAATTAGTAATTTGATGCTTGCAATTAACGGTGAAACAATGACAATAGCTGATGCTGTTGACGGTGGCTTAATTGAACCATTAGTTTTAATAGACAGTTCTCATTATAATAAATATTATTTTCAAAATAGTTTTAGTTTATTATCTGGAGAAACTGTTAATTCAGATAGATATGGAATAATAAATATACTAATTAAACAAAAAGGAAATAAAGTTGAGGGAATATCTTTTAATTCCAATGTATCTTCTAGTTCATCTGGGACCAGTTTAGTAATTGCAGAATTTTTGAATTTTGATATATCTCTAACTCCTAATACAAACTAAAAAAGTGGATGATTAAATTATCCACTTTCTTTAAGCTATTTATTAACTAATCTATATAAATTAATAGATGGTCTATTAAATAATCTAAAATTAACAGTTGAAGTACCAAGACCATTTGATATATATAAATCACTATTATTTAGTTTGTAGTAAGGTTCATAATATTTTTTTGATCCTTCAGGTAAAATTAAAGCTCCGATGAAAGGTAACCTGACTTGTCCATTATGAGAATGTCCTGCTAGAACAAGATTATAATTACTATAATCAAAATTATCTAAATAATCTGGTTCATGAATAAGTAATATATTAAACTTATAAGTATTTAACTCGCTAGTTTCCTCATTAATCATTATATTTTTATTAATACTTATTATTTTATTGTCAATACTTGTATCATCATTTAAATTACTACTCATCCCACTTAGTAAAATAGGGTCTAAACCATTATTATATATTAAAACAGAAGTATCATTTAAATTAGTAAAACCACTTTCATTAATAATGTTGCTCCATTCTGGATGTTCTTCATCATGATTACCACTTGTTGCATATTTACCAATAGTTGCTTCAATACTATTCAATCCTTCTTCTAACTCTAAAATTTCTTTGTCAGATAAAGAAATATCTTTATCTAGCAAATCACCGGTTAAAACAACAATATCAGGTTTTAATAAAGATATTTTTTCAATTAATAGATCTAAATCATTTTTGTCAAAAGTTCTACCATAATGTAAATCAGAAATATGAACAATTTTAAAACCATAAAAATTATTTGGTAAATTACTGTTGACAATTTTATATTCATTAATAATGATACCTGATGTACCAACAAATCTTGCATATAGTAATAATCCAGCAACCAAAATTATAAATATTAAAAAACACATAATTTTTTTTGAGGACAACAATTTATTTATCAAAATATCACCACCATCTTATGATAAGAATAATACTAAAATTTGCAAGGAAATCAATATACCATTATGAATAAAATGCATTCCCATAGGAACAAAAATATTATCACTTTTTGTTAAAACATAAGCAAAAACAAAACCAGGAATAGAATAAGGAATAATATAAAGAAGTTCCATTAAACTCTCAGCTGAACTAAGAACATGGATTGAACCAAACATTAAACCTGACATAAATATTAATAAAATATTGCTTTTGAACATATATCTAAAACTTAATCTAAATGTTAGTTCTTCTAAGATAGGAGCAATAAAAACAGCTGATATAAACATATATATAGGATATGATCCTAGAATAGTTCTAATTGTTTCTTCATTAGCTGGAATACTATCTGGCATTAATAAACTAATTAAATAATTACTTGTCAGCATCAATATTAATAAAATAATCCAATATTTAAAATAAATATCAAAATATTTTTTGTTATTTTTAACAGCATCATGCCATTTTACTTTTAATTCATCTTTATAGATATAAATAATAATTAAAGTAAACACTATTTCAGTACTAAGAGAATACATTATTTTAGAAAATATACTCATATTATCAACATCAATACCTAATAAATATAATGGTAAAGAACCTAGATAGTTATATAATAAAAAAGCAATTAGAACTAGAATTCCTGTTATTCCTTTTTTGATATCATTGCGATTATAATTAAGCATCAAATCATCTCCATTTCTATTATATCAAAAAAAATAATACTTACCACAAAAACATTGTGAAAAGATATTGTATAAAATAATTAAAACACTCACAAATAACCTAATTATTAATAAAGTTGTTCAAAAAAATATTTTTTATGATATAATATTAGAGGAAAGAGAGAGTGGGTAATCCCACTCTTTAATGTAAATGGAGGACTGTCATGGGAATTGAAAACCAAGTAAAAGAACTAATTGAACAAGTAATTAGTGAAAATGACCTGAGATTAGATAGTGTTATTTATGAAAAAGAGGGAAGTAACAATTTTCTTAGAGTTATTATTGATAAAGATGGATATATTGATATAGATGATTGTATTTTAGTCAATAGTTTAATTGGCCCTATTTTAGAAAAAGAAGATCCTATTAGTGAAAATTATATTTTAGATGTTTGTTCAAAGGAGAAAGGAAGTAATTAAAATGGATACAAAAGAATTTAGAAATGCGTTAGAACTTTTAGATAAAGAAAAAGGCATTAAACCAGACGTAATTTATGAAGCTTTAGAATTAGCTTTAACGTCAGCTTATAAAAAAAATTATGGCATTCCTAATGTAAGGATAAGCATGGATAGAGATACTGGTGATATTCATGTATACTCTTTTAAAACAGTAGTTGATCCTGAAAGTGAAGTAGAAATTGTTGTTGATGAAACTTTTGATGGTGAAGAAATTAAAGAATGGGTTAAATTCCCTTTTGACGAAAGAATTCATTTAACTCTAGAAGAAGCTAGGAAAATAGTACCTAGTATTAATTTAGGGGAAACAATTGAAACGGAGGTAACACCTAAAGATTTTGGGAGAGTTGCAGCCGCAACTGCTAAACAAGTGGTAGTTCAGAAAATAAGAGAAGCAGAAAAGAACAATGTTATTAGTGAATTTAGTGATAAACAAGATGAAATGGTCAATGGAATCGTTGCGATGGAAGATATTCGTAATTATTATATTGACTTAGGAAGAACACAAGGTATTTTACCTAAAACAGAGGTTATACCTGGTGAAACCATCAAAATGGGATCTAATATTAAAGTTTACATATCAAAAGTAGAAAATGGTAATAAAGGACCTTTAATCCTTTTATCAAGAAATCATTATGGACTTGTAAAAAGATTATTTGAATTAGAAATTCCTGAAATAAATGAAGGTATCATTTTAGTTTATGGAGTAGCTAGAGAAGCCGGTAATAGAACAAAAGTAGCTGTTTATTCAGAAAATTCTAATGTTGATGCGATTGGATCATGTATTGGTGAAAAAGGAATGCGTATCAATCGTATTATTAAAGAATTAAATGGTGAAAAAATTGATATTATTGAATATAATAAAGACATTAATAAGTTTATTATAAATGCTTTGAGTCCTGCTAAAAATGTCAGAGTTTTCATAACTGATGAGAAAAAACAAGAAGCTTTAATTATCGTTGATAATGAAAATTTATCATTAGCAATTGGTAAAAAAGGCTTAAACGTTCGTTTAGCTTCTCGTCTTACTCATCACAAACTAGATGTTAAAACTTATGAACAAGCTAAAGAAGAAGGCATTAATATTATAGAATAAGAGGTGCTGAAATGAAAAAAATTAAAAAGCCACCAATGCGTACTTGTATTATCACTAGAGAAAAATTAGAAAAAAAAGATTTAATTAGAATAGTTAGAACACCAGAATCAGTAGTTATTATTGATTTGATTGGTAAAGCTAATGGCAGAGGCGCATATTTAAAAAAAGACCCAGAAGTAATTAAGAAAGCTCGCCGTAATAAAAATTTAGATAAGCATCTAGAAGTAGAAGTACCAGATGCTATTTATGAGGAGTTATTAACAATGGTAAAATAAAAAAGAAGAGGTGATTTAATATGATGACAGTATTAGAATATGCTGAAGATATTAACAAAACAGTAGAGGAAGTTATAAATAAATGTAAAGAATTTGGAATTAAGGTTTCAAGTAAAGAAGATTTGTTAGATCAAGAAGCTATTACTATTTTAGATAATGCTAATTTTGAAGATAATACCGATATTGAAGAAATGGTTGAAGAAATGATTGATAATAGCAAAATTGGTATTGATGATAGTGTTAAAACGGAAAAATTGACAAAGAAAAACAATTTTGTTAGTAGCAAAAAAAATGATTTAGCTAATAAGAAAAAAGCTATGTATAAACATAAGGAAAAATTGCTTACTAATGATCCTATAAATGATGAAAAAGTTATTATATATAAAGAAAATATGACAATTGGTGATCTAGCAAATGCTCTTAATATTGCTAGTGCTGAACTTATCAAAAAATTATTTATGTTAGGTACTATAGCGACCATTAATAATAAGATTAGTTATGAAAATGCCGAACTTTTAGTATCTGATTATCAAAAAGAATTAAAAAAACAAGAAACGGTTAACATTGCTAACTTTGAAGAATTTGAAATTATTGATCAAGAGGCCAATTTGACTTCAAGACCACCAGTTGTTACTATTATGGGACACGTTGATCATGGTAAAACGACTTTATTAGATACGATTAGAAAAAGTAGAGTTGCTGAAGGCGAAGCCGGTGGTATAACACAAGCAATTAGTGCTTACCAAGTTGAATTTAATAATAAAAAAATAACTTTTATTGATACTCCAGGGCATGCGGCTTTTACAGAAATGCGTGCTAGAGGAGCTAGTATTACTGATATTGTTATCATTATTGTAGCTGCTGATGATGGTATAATGCCTCAAACTAAAGAAGCAATTGATCACGCTAAAGCAGCAAAAGTACCAATCATTGTTGCTATTAACAAAATGGATAAACAAGGTGCTAATCCAGAGCGTATTATGACTGAACTTGCTGAATATGGGCTAATATCAGATCAATGGGGTGGAGATACTCTATATAATCAAATATCAGCTTTAAATGGTGATGGTATTGATAAGTTACTTGACAATATTTTATTAATAGCAGAAATGAATGAATATAAAGCTAATCCAAGTCGTTATGCTGTGGGAACGGTTATTGAATCAAGACTTGATAAACATGTGGGACCTGCTTTAACTATTTTAATTCAAAATGGTACTTTAAGATTAGGCGATCCTATTGTTGTTGGGACAGCATATGGCAAGGTTAGAACTTTAAAAAATGATTTAGGCGAAGAAATTACTATGGCTTTACCATCACAGCCAGTAGAAATAACTGGTTTAAATGATGTTCCAGAAGCTGGTGACCGTTTTATGGCTTTTGAAACAGAAAAACAAGCTCGAAATGTTGGTGAAGAAAGAAAAGCACGTGCTAAAGAAAACAACGCTTGTCCTAAAGAAGCGATGAGTTTAGAAGCTTTATTTGCTAAAATAAAAGATGGAACTAAAGAAATAAATGTTATTGTTAAAGCTGACGTTAATGGTAGTTCAGAAGCTGTAAAAAATTCACTAGAAAAGATTGATGTTGAAGGAGTTAAAATTAATGTTATTCGTAGTAGTGTTGGCACTATTACCGAAGGGGATGTTGTTTTAGCTAAAGCTTCTAATGCTATTTTAATTGGATTTAATATAAGGCCTAATAACACGATTAAAAATTATGCTAAAGAAAATTGTGTTGATATTAGACTATATAATATTATTTATAAAGTAGTTGAAGAGATGGAAGCTGCTATGAAAGGTTTGCTTGAACCCGAATTTGAAGAAAAAGTAACTGGTACAGCTGAAATAAGACAACTATTTAAGTTTTCTAAAGTGGGAACTATAGCTGGATCGTATGTCACTGATGGCATTATTAAAAATAATAGTAAAGTTCGTATTATAAGAGATGATATTGTTTTATATGACGGTAATATCAATTCTATTCAAAGAGAAAAAGATACGGTTAAAGAAGTTAAAAAAGGTTTTGAATGTGGTATTACTATTGAAAAATATAATGATTTAAAAGCTGGCGATATTATTGAAGCTTATGAAATGGTTGAAATTAAAAGGTAGGGATAAAAATGAGTGTTAAGATAGATAGAATTAATAGTAATATTGCAAAAGAACTAGGATATATTTTAACTTTTGAAAGCAAAGATCCCGATTTTAAACTAGTTACAATAACGGAAGTTAAAACAACTAATGATTTGAGTTTTTCTAAAATATATATAACCGTTTTAGATAATGAAAAAAAAGATGAAACTATTAAATCGTTAAATAATGCTGCAAGATTTTTAAGAACTAAACTTACGGAAAGAATTGATGTTAGACATACTCCAGAACTAACTTTTGTTTACGATGATTCGATTGATTATGGACATAGAATTGAAAAATTGATTGCAGAAATTCATAATAAAGATTAATTGACTTAATTATATATATATGTTATATTCTTTATAGGTGATGTTATAATGATAAGTAATATTAACTTTTATCGATATTCATTGAGTAGTCCTGCTAAAACTACTTTGATTGTTCCATGTTGTCCTGTTAAAGGTGCAAAAAATGATTTGAATCCAGATAGAAGCATATCATATAAGAAAGAAAAACCTAATATGACAGCTAGTGGCTTTCAGAAAATATTAGAAGACGAGTTAAAAAAGAAAAGCAGATAATTTGATGTTGATAAATACTTAGTAGGTAATTAATAGGTAATAAGAAAATTAGTGGTAGCTGAAAACTAATCAAAGTTAATTACTAAAATACATATTTTGAATCAAATCCGTGGAAGCGGTTATTAATTTAAGTGCATAATTGACATTATGAAATAAGGTGGTACCGCGTAATTACGTCCTTATATCATAATGTTTTTTTATAGAAAGAAGGATAAAATGGAATTAAATAAATATATTGATCATACTAATTTAAATACTTGCGTAACAAAAGAAGATATTAAAAAGTTATGTGAAGAAGCTATCAAATATCGCTTTATGAGTGTTATGGTTCCACCATATTATGTGGCTTATGCCAAAGAATTATTAAAAGATATTAATGTAGAGGTAGGAACGGTTATTGGTTTTCCTCTTGGGTATAACACGGCAGCTGTCAAAGAGTATGAAGCTATTGTGGCTATCGAAGATGGTGCTGATGAAATAGATATGGTTATTAATATAGCTGCTTTAAAGAATAAAGACTATGATTATATAAAACAAGAAATAGAAGATATTAGAAATGCTATTGATGGTAAAACATTAAAAGTTATTATTGAGACTTGTTATTTAACGGAAGAAGAAATTATAAAAATGACTCAAATATGTAATGAAACTTTTGTTCATTTTATTAAAACATCAACTGGTTTTGGTAGTAGAGGGGCTAATGTAACTGATATAGAACTTATCAATAAACATAAAAATGATGTTTTAGAAATAAAAGCTAGTGGTGGTATTAAAAATAAAAAACAAGCAGAAGATTTTATTAATATGGGTGTGACAAGATTAGGTACTAGTAGTGGCACAAAAATAATGGAGGATGATAGTAGTGAAACTTTATGATGAGTTAATATGGCGTGGTTTAATAAATGATATTAGTAGTAAAGAATTAGAAGAAAAAATTAATCAGGGTGGTTTAACTTTTTATATAGGAACAGACCCAACTGGTGATAGCTTGCACATTGGTCATTATTCAACTTTTTCTATTGCAACAAGATTGAAGCAAGGAGGACATCACCCTATTCTTTTAGTAGGGGGCGCTACTGGGCTTATTGGTGATCCAAAGCCTTCGGCTGAAAGACCAATGATTACTAAAGAAATGCTTGATTATAATTATAAGAAATTACGTAAACAAGTTGAAGACATATTTGGTTTTGAAGTTGTTAATAATTATGATTGGTCTAAAGATATTAATTTTATTGATTATTTAAGAGATTATGGTAAATTTTTTAATATTAATTACATGCTTAGTAAAGAAACTGTTAAAAGCAGATTAGATATAGGTATTACTTATACAGAATTTTCTTATATGATTATGCAAGCTTTGGATTTTTTATATTTATTTGAAAATAAGGATTGTACTTTACAAATTGGTGGTTCTGATCAATGGGGTAATATTACATCGGGAATTGAATTGATAAGGAAGAAAACGGGTAAAGAGGTTTATGGAATGACAATGCCTCTTATTACTAAAGCTGACGGAACAAAATTTGGTAAAAGTGAAGGTAAAGCAATTTGGCTTGATAAAGAAAAAACTAGTCCTTATGAAATGTATCAATTTTTCTTAAATGCTGAAGATAGCAAAGTAATTGAATATTTAAAAAAACTTACTTTTTTATCCAAAGAAGAGATTGAAAAATTAGAAGATAGCCTAAAAAATGAACCTCACTTGCGTCTTGCTCAAAAAGCATTAGCTAAACAAGTAATCAACTTCCTACATGGCTTTGCAGCTTATGATGATGCAATTAAAGTAAGTGAAGCTTTATTTAGTGGCAATATTAAGAATTTATCATTAAATGATATTATGATAGGATTTAATGATGTTCCAACTATTGAACTAGATGGTGAAATAGAACTTATGGATTTGGTGATAGATTATAATATTTGTTCTAGTAAAAGAGAAGCTAGAGAGTTTATAAGTGCTGGGGCTATTTCTATTAATGGTGACAAAATTATAGATGAGAATATTATAATTACTTCAAAAGATGCTATTGATAATAAAGTTATTGTTCTTAAAAAGGGCAAAAAGAAAAACTATTTAATTATTTTTAAATAATATATGGCGTTAACAGCGCCATTTTTGTTTGAATTAAAGTAAAGTGGTTAAAATAATGGTAAAATAAGATTGACGATAACTATTCTTATTTGATATAATAACTAAAAACATGGTAAAGGAGAGGGAGTATATGAAAGAAAATAAAGCAATAAAAAAAGGTTTTACGTTAATTGAGTTATTAGCTGTAATAGTAATACTAGCTATTATAGCATTAATTGCGACCCCGTTAATAATGAATATTATAAATGAAGCTCAGAAAGGAGCTTTTGAAGATAGCAGCTATGCCATAATAGCTGCAGCTGAGCAAGGATATGCAAAAGGGTTGATAGCTGATTTAGATATGAGTGGAGCAAGTTATATTTATGAAGATGGTGAGATAACTAGTAGTATGGGAAACATTTCACTAGATTATAAAGGAAGTAGTCCGGAATCAGGAACGTTAGTTATTGATGATGAAGGAAATGTAGCAATCGCATTTTATAAAAATGGTTATTGTGTTACCAAAGGATATAGTGATAGTAAAGTAACGACTGAAGAAAAGACAGCTAAAGAATGTACTATTGATTTAGAAGAAGATATAACAATAAGTGAAATTATTAATGGCAATTATCATGCTTTAATATTAATGAGTAATGGAACAGTAAAAGCTGTGGGGAAAAATGATAATGGTCAGCTTGGGATTGGAACTAGTGGCTCAGGCAATAATGAAATAACATATGTTGATGTTCCTAATCTTACAGGAGTTAAACAAATTGCTGCAGGACAAAATCATACTGTTTTTTTGATGGAAGATGGAACGGTCAAAGCGGTAGGTGATAACACTTATGGACAATTAGGAGATGGGACCACGGTTTCAAAATCTGAACCAGTTGATGTTATTGGATTAACTAATGTTAAAGCGATATCATCAGGATCTAATTATACTATATTTTTGATGGAAGACGGAACGGTCAAAGCGGTAGGAGATAATACTTATGGGCAATTAGGAGATGGAACCACTGTTTCTAATTCTACCCCAGTTACAGTTTTAAGTTTAACTAATGTTAGCAAGATATCGGCCGGGTCGATACATACAATGTATTTATTAGAAGATGGAACAGTTAAAGCGGTAGGTTATAATCAAGATGGACGATTTGGTAATGGTGAAAAAATAAATTCGTCAACTCCTCTTGTAGTTAATGGTCTTGGCAATGTAATTGATATTAAATCAAGCCTTCAAACATATTTTTTAATGGAAGATGGAACAGTAAAAGCCGTTGGATATAATTCAAGAGGTCAACTAGGCGATGGTACTACAACCACTAGAAATATACCTATTACTATTTCCAATTTAAGTAGTGTTAAGAAGATATCTGCGGGAGGATATCATACTGTTTTTTTAATGGAAGATGGAACAATTAAAATAACTGGTAGAAATTATTTTGGTGAACATGGCGATAATACAACGGGGCAAGATAAATTTGTACCAACACTGCTTAGTATATCAAATGTTAAACAAGTTCAAATAGGGACAGCTTTTACAACATTACTATTAAATGATGGAACTATTATGACAACAGGTTCAAATAGTTATGGACAATTAGGAATTGGGACAACTGAAAATAGTGATATATTTGAAGTGGTTACTATTGAATAGGTTGGGTTTGCTTGCATCTAAAATATAAATGTTTATTAAAAAACTAAATAAACCCAGTTAATTTTAAATTAACTGGGTTATTATATATTCATTATGTAAAAAACTAGGATTATAGCTCCTAGTTTTCCCATTTTATTTATTGTAGAATTCAACGATTAATGCTTCATCAATATCGGCATTTAATTCGCTTCTCTCAGGATATCTAACATAAGTTCCTTCAAGCTTGTTTTCATCAAAAGTTAAGAATTCAACACGTTTACTTAATTTAGTTAAAGCTTCTTTAATAACAGGATGTTCTTTAGATGCTTCTTTAACACTAATAACACTTCCTGGTTTAACACGGTATGATGGAATATCTACTTTCTTACCATCAACTGTAATATGTCCGTGATTAACCATTTGTCTAGCGCCTCTTCTTGTAGCTGCAAAACCTAGACGATAAACTAAATTATCTAAACGGCTTTCAAGTAGTTTTAAGAAATCTTCACCTAAAATGCCTTTTAATTTTCTTGCTTCTTCAAAAGTTTTTCTAAATTGTTTTTCAGTTAAACCGTACATCATTCTAACTTTTTGTTTTTCTTGTAATTGTGTACCATAGTTTGATAATTTTTTCTTTCTTCCATTACCATGTTGCCCTGGAGCATATGGTTTTTTAGTTAGTTCTTTACCTGTTTCAAGAACGGAAAAACCTAATCTTCTTGATTTACGATAAATAGAACCAGTATACCTTGACATAATTATTCCTCCTTCAATATTTGCATAAACATTGAGGTTATTTTGCCCAGTTATAGGGTGTTTCTTTTAAATATGTTCACTTTGCAGCACGAGCTACTTATAACCCCTTGCGGTAACAAACACATTATAACTCTCAAAATAACGCTGCTAGATGCATACGCAGTTATAATTATAATATGATTAATAGTATAAGTCAATACCAAATATTAAAAAAACAAAGCAAAATCAAAGAAAAATAGTGTAATAAAATCTTTTATTAGATAAAATGTCAAATATTTAGATATTGTGATATTATTTAAGTAGGAGTGATTGCAATGAATGATACGTATCTATCTAAATTAAAAAGTGACAAACGGATTAATTTTATAACAATTAAGGATAATACTATTATGTTTTCTGTTGTCCGTGATTTTTGTCAAAAGAAAAACATTAAATTATTTGTAATTAATGAAGGATACCATGAGTTATGCAGCTTTGAAAACCAAATTGTTAATATAAGTATTAATTAGCTAAAATTAATTTACTTTCAAAATCACTAAAAAGATAGTGCAAAAAAAGGCGAAATATGATAAAATTATATTAGTGAAGAAAGGTGATGTTTGTGGACGATTTAATATTATTAATGATATCTATTTGCATAGTAGCAGTCTTTGCTATTGTTATAGTTTTAAATTTAATTCAAAATTATAAAGTAAAAAAAATAAAAAAACTTTTAAATAAATTAGAAATAGAAAAAAACGTGATAGATTGTGCTCCTATTACTCCTGAGCTTGCTAAAATAGAATCTTTTTTGAAAAATGAAAAGTTAGAAGTAATGTATAATGATTGGCAAGAACGTTTAAAAAACATTAAAAATTATCAAGTTCCTAGACTAAACGATTTAATTATTGAAGCGGAATATTCTTTAAATCAATCAGACTATAAGAGTATTATATATAAAATAGCTCGTTTAGAGATGGAAACTTATAAAGTTAAAACAAATTCCGATATACTATTAGATGAAATTAAAACAATTACGACTAGTGAAGAACGAAATCGCGCTATTGTAACAAATTTAAAAGCAAAATATCGTGATTTATATCAAAAATTTAGTTCTTGTAAACTTGAGTTTGGTGAAATAGGTAATTCTGTTAATTTACAATTTGAAAACATTGCTAAAAGATTTGAACAATTTGAAATATATATGGAAAATAATGAATACACGGAAGTTACACAAATCATCAAATCAATTGATGAAATGTTAAAACACATGGAGATTGTTATTGAAGAAGTTCCAGCTATTGTTTTAACAGCTAAAACAATTTTACCAAAAAAAATAAGTGAAATAGAAGATGAATATAAAAAATTAATAAATATTGGCTACCCACTTGATTATCTTAATGTTGAATATAATATTACGGAAGCTAACAATAAAATAAATGATATTATGACAAGACTTAGAGTTCTCAACTTAGAAGATAGTTTATTTGAATTAAAAGTTTTACTTGATTATTTTGATTCATTATTTAATGACTTTGAAAAAGAAAAAATAAATCGTAATAATTATGAAGAAATATCACTAACATTTAAAGAAAGACTTGATAAGACTAATAATTTAGTCGAAGAAATTTTTACCCAAATTGATGATATTAAAAATATTTACGACTTGTCTAAAGATGATTTAGATTTATTAAATGAAGTTAGAAAAGAATTGAAAAGTTTAAATAATGACTATAAAGCTTTAGTTGATCATACTGGCAATAACACTTTTGCTTATTCTAAGTTAGTTAAAGAAATAGAATCATTAGTTCTAAGATTATCTTCGATTGAAGATCGTTTGGATAACTCTTTAGACGCTATTGGTAGTATGAAAGAAGACGAAGTAAGAGCTAGACAACAACTAGAGGAAGTTAAAATAATTTTAAAAGATGCTAAAACTAAAATGCGTGATTATAATTTACCTTTAATTCCCAAAAATTATTATATCGAATTAAATGAAGCTAGCGCAGCTATTAAAGAAATTGTTAGAGAATTAGATAAAAAGCCTATTGCTATTAGTACTTTAAATACTAGAGTTGACACAGCCCGTGATTTAGTGTTTAAAATATATGGTACAACTAAAGAAATGCTAAAAACAGCAATGTTTGCGGAAATGGCTATTGTGTATGGTAATCGTTATCGTACTAATGTTAATGATTTAGATAAAAATTTAACATATTCAGAAATTCTATTTTATAAAGGGGAATATCAAAAATCTTTAGAACTAACGATTAATATTTTAAATAAAATAGAACCAGGTATTTATAATAAATTATTGAAACTTTATGGTGAAGAAAGTAAGTAATTAAAAAAATTAAGTAAGTATTTATTAAAGAATAAAGGTGTTTAATAAAACGCCTTTTTTTATGAAAAATTATTATTAATATTTTAAAAATAAAAGAGGTGTAGAATGAAAAATATAATTATGATTAAATATGGAGAACTTACAACTAAAAAAGCTAATCGTAATGTTTTCATAAATGTTTTAGTTAAAAACATTAAAAATATATTAGTTGATTACCAAGTAGAAATAGTTAAAAATCGTGTTAGAATGTATATTTATACTGAAAATAATCCTTATGAGATAGCCCAAAAAATAAAAAAAGTCTTTGGTATACATGGTATAGTTATTTGTAATAGAGTTAATAATAATATTGATGATATTAAAAATGCTATACTAAGTTTAGTTAATAATAAAAAAGGGCAAACTTTTAAAATTGAAACTAAAAGAGCTCTTAAAACTTTTGCTATTCCTAGTATGGAATGTAACAATATCATTGGAAGCTATATTTTAAAAAATACATCTTTAACAGTTGATGTTCATCATCCTGATATTAAAATTAATGTAGAAATAAGAGAAAGTGGAACATATTTTTATGATGAAAAAGCTGATGAAATAAGTGGTAATGGTGGCTATCCTGTCGGTATTCAAGGAAAAGGCTTACTTATGTTAAGTGGTGGTATAGATAGCCCAGTAGCTGGATATTTATCTTTAAAAAGAGGCGTTGA
>JAQUUG010000021.1 GCA_028693965.1 Bacilli bacterium | reverse complement strand
GCAATAACACCTTTATATTTAGAACTATAAGAAAGACAAATAGCTGGTTTTCCCATTTCCGAAGTTGATACAGCAGCATGCATACGACAAGTTATTGTCATCTTGCCATTTCCTAAAATAAATCTAGCTAAAGCTGGTAAAATAGGTTTATTTATAACAACACATTCCTCTTGTAAATAATTATCATGTTTTTTATTTATTTTATCTAACAAATCATTATCATTTTTTTCGTTTGGAGTAACGACATGTGATAACCAGACAATTTTAAAATCAGGAAACTTTTGTTTTATTTGAATAATAGTAGAAAAAAACTTATCACTCATATCATCTTCACATGGCGTGTAGTGACTAATTAAGCCTGTTCCCACTATAGTTATATATTTATTTTCTTCTACATCATATGATTTTAAAATAGCCGCTTTTTGTTTTTGATATTTTGCTTGCAATGTTAAATCTAAGAAGGCTAAATCACGAGACTTAATAACTTCTTTGCCTAAAGTCTTTTTTACATAATCAGCTGAAACATCATCACGAGAATAAATTTTAATAGTCCTAAATGCTTCCTTCGCCCATTCTATTCTAATTCCCGTATATGGTCCAATGGTCTGTCCAATCATATATACTTTGGTTTTTTCACTTAAGTTTTTTAATTCATTTAAAATTGATTTAATTAGTAAATTATCTTTAGGCAAGCTATAATATGTCTCCGCATAATCATCACCACCTAAAATAATGATAGCATCATAAAAAGAAGCAATTTTTTTCTGACTAATTTTTCTTTTAATTGCTGCTTCTATTGCTCTAACATATTTGATTTTTTCAGTAATTAAACGAGACGATGAATAACTATCAATATATATTTTATCATAAAGGGTAGCTTCTTTAAGCCTTTTTATATGTTCTTCTTTAGCGTCGATATAAAATTGCAAATCACAATTAGAAAGTTTGTTTGTTAAATAACTTATAAAGTTTTCTCCCATCATCATACTTCCGTAATTATAAGTATTGGAAAGATTTCTTATCAATATCTTCATAAACATCTCCTCGTATCTATAATACTTCCCTTTTAACATTTTAACAAAAAACTATGATAATGTCCATATATTGCAAAGTAATTACTATATATTAATAACTTTATTACATTCATTTTACTGTAAAGCCATTATTTACCTCTTCTTTTTTTTTATAAAATAAGATATAATATTAGTGGTGATGTTAGATGAAAAAAACGAAGAAAAAAAATATATATAATTTACTTATGATGATAATAATGGCACTAACCTGGTTAATAAGTGCTGGCTTCTTAGGATACGTCTTACTTAACAATACTATTAATAATCGATATGAACTAATCATTAATAGTTTTGCTATATTTATATTAATAACCTTTTTCATTATCATTTATCTTGGTAATGATCTTATTAAAAAAATATTTACAGGGTTAGCATCGCTGGCTTTTATAGGTTTAATTGCGATTAACTTCTTAATTGCAATTAATGCTATCAAACTTCCAACTGAAGCCTTAGCTCAAAACTTAGTTGGACAAAGTGTTAGTGATGCTATTAAATGGTCTAGCGATAACAATATTACATACGAACTTATTTATGAATATAGTGATAGTGTTGATGAATATTTAATTATTTCACAAAATGTTAGTGATAGTACCCCCCTAAAAGATATTGATAATATTTCTTTTACAATATCGCTTGGTCCTAATTATGATACATTAACTACTGTAAGCAATCTAGTTGGCACCAATATTGATGAAGCACTAGAAAGTTTAAACAAATTATTTTTAAATAACATAACTGTTAATTATGAAGAAAACACAAATATTGAAAAAGATACTATCATCTCTCAGAATATTAAAGGTGAAATGCGTCGTAACAATAATTTAATACTAACTGTTTCTTTAGGAAGCAAAAATGATCTAGAACCAATTAGTATGATTGATTTAAAAAATAAAAGTTTGTTTGATGCTAAATTATGGTTAGCTAGAAATGGTATTAGCTATAAACTAACTTATGAATTTAGTGATACAATTGAAAGAAATTATGTCATTAGTCAAAGTAAACAAGAAGGTACTACAATTGATCAAAGCGAAACAACTATTACTTTAATTATATCTAAAGGTAATGAAATCGTTGTTCCTGATTTAATTAATATGGAAATTGATGAAATAACTGATTGGATTATTGATAATAATTTGAAAATAAGTTATCTAGATGAATATAGCTCGACCGTTGCTTTTGGTAAAATAACTTTTACTAATTATATTGAAGGTGATGTCATCGAAGAAGGTACAACTATTGAGATAACAACATCTAAAGGGCCATTAACACTACCTAGTTTCACTACTCTATCATCGTTTAGAGAATGGGCTACAAAATATGGCATTACAATTAACGAAGAATATGAGTATAACGACACCGTTAGTAAAGGTTCAATTATTAAATTTTCTCATGAAGTAGGAAGTACTATTGAAAAGACTGACACTATTACAGTTTATATATCAAATGGTAAAGCCGTTACTATGCCTAATTTCGTTGGAATGACTAAATCAGCTATCAAAACAAAATGTTCCAACCTAGGTTTATCTTGTAGTTTCTATTATAGTGGTTATTCTTCAACTACTAAAGATACAGCTACAGTGCAAAATAAAAAAGCAAGTTCAACTGTTATTAGTGGCACTAACGTTAGTATTGGTTTGAGTTCCGGTCCAGCTTCTACTTTCACTATTGAGATAAGTGAAGCACAACTTAGTATGGGTAATGCTGATGGTACCATAGCAACATTGCAAACATGGTTCAGTTCTAACTATCCTAACGTAACTTTTACATTTGTAAAAAAAGCAAGTAATACTTATGATAACGCTGGTTTCATTCATGAAAATTCACCAGTAAAAGATGGTACTAGAGTTACACAAGGTAATACTTATCAAGTTTGGATTACTAATTAAAAAGGCAGATTTAAAATATCTACCTTTTTGTTTACTTAAATATAAAAAATAAGCTCAAATACGAGCTTATTCTATTATTAATTCAAGTCTAAAGCGAGCATTCTTATTAAGAACTATAGAGTATTCTTTGCCATTAATGGTTGTTGTAATACTACTAGTATCTTTTAAGAAAATATCATTTAATTCACCGTAATCATCAATATTACCTGTTATTGTTCTAACATATATGATATATTCACCAGTAGATAAATCAGAAATATCAATTTTGTTAGTAGTATCAAACCAAGCTTTTACTTTTGATAAACCATCACTCACCTTTAAAGGAATATCAGAACCAACTGTTGCCCCCACTTCATAAGTATATCTTTCCATCGTTACTTTGTTTTCTAAAACGATATATCTAGTAACATTAGAACTGCTACTATAATTACCATTAATATTATAAGATGCACCAATAATATTTAAAGAATTATTAGAAAAAGTAATTGATTTATATGATGTAAACATATTTGAACTATGAATAGGATCTACTGTTGAAATAAGACCATTACTTCTTACAAATAATTCAATTGGATAATCATTTTTATAATTATTATTTCTAAATAAATATCCAGTACCATCATTACTAGTTGCTTTTCGTGTCATATCTTCATTAAATACATTTCTAAATAAATTAATGGCTTCATAATTACCAGATCTGGCTCTAACATAAAGAGTATATTCTGAATCAGGTACCTCAGATAAATCTATTTCACCTTGAAACCACGTATCACTATAATTATATGTACCATCACTATACCTTCGTGTTGGATGACCATCTAGCCAGCGATTCAAAGAAAAGATTATTTCTTCGCCGCTATAGTTATCTACTAAAATAAAATCATATACAATATTTTCATTAGTGGTATTATTCATACCAACAATAGCTAAATAGCCTGATACTTCTAACTTTTGAGAAGTATCATTATAATTTAATGAAGAAAAATAGAAGGCACCAGTTTTTTTCGTATAATCTCTTTCTTCTACTATGACAGTAATTTCCTTAGTCGTGACATTTGAAGCCGCATCAGTAACCTGGTAAATGACTTGATATGTTCCAACTGTTCTTAAATCAACATTATTTTGAATAATCTCTATTTGGCTTGTTAAATTACCGTCTTCAGTATCGTTTGCGCTGACTCCAGATAATAAATCAAGTGCCCCATTTACTTTAACTGTTTTGTTACTAGCTGTAATCGTTGGACTAGCATTAGTAATAACAGTAACGTTAATAGTTTTAGTTGTTTTATTACCTAAACTATTAACAACTTCATAAGTAACCTGATAAGTTCCTTTAACATCAGTATTAACATTATTAGAAGAAATTATTATTTGATTTGTTAAATCACCATCATAATAATCATTTGCGCTTACTACCGTCATTGGATCAAAAACAGTATATTGTGACACTTCTATGTTTTCAGCAACAATAATTGGATTTATAGAAGGATTTACTGTTAAAGTAACCATTTTATTTACTTCAAAATGGCTACTATCTAAAACCTTATAAGTAATTTCATAAGTGCCCGGGATACTAACATCATAAGTACCATTTACCGTTATTTGACTTGTTAAATTACCGTCTTCAGTATCACTTGCACTTACTCCAGATAACAAATTAACGCTTTCATTTTGGTAAATAGTAATATTACTAGCAGTAATAACCGGTTGATTATTTTCAACATATAGATCTTCTGCTTTAATATAACCATAACTTAAACTAAAATTATAATCAACATCAGCAATATTCTGATTTTCATTTAAAGCAACGTCTGTATAAACTTTATACCATATTACTTCATCACCACCAGTTATTACAGAAACTTTATCAAAAACAATTACCGGAACGTTGTAAACACTTTTATTTATATTTTTTAATGTATAAATAACCGATGATGATGTATTTGCACTCTTATATATTTTAACATCTAATTTATTTGTTACACCAATTGTATTAGCCTGATAATCTTGAAGTCCATAATCCTTATCATTATAATATGAATTAGCAGCCTGTTTTTCACCCCAATATGGATCAGTAGCATAATTAACATTCATTCCACTACCCTTATTACCATAATGAGATCCAAAATAGTAAATCTTTTGTGGATTAGAATAATTAGAATCATTAGAACCAACAAAAGATGCATAATCAAAAATAGAATTTCTAACCGAATCATAACTGCGAGCTCCTGAAACAGGATTACTATCAGCAGCACCTAGACCAAATAAATTATTTTTTAAAAATGCTATTATACTAGTCCCGTTACCACTTTCATTTAATGCTGTTCCAAACATCATTAAGGCATTAATTCCGTAGGTGTTAGCAGCATCAACAAAGCTTTGACCAGAACCATACATTAAAGATATACCACTTCTTGAAATACTACTATCAAACTCATAAACATTTGTCCCAGTATTAAAAATAACATAGTCAACATCTTCATCTTTAGTTTTAGTATAACCTTTGTTAGTAATAATTAAATTGAAATCTTCAGCCGTATAACCAGTTTTACTATGATTGGGTAAATACATATAGTAGGCGTAAAAAGGATTATCTTTATTTACAGCATTAGTACTAACATTATTACGATAATCATCTAGCATTTTAGTTAAACTAGTATAAAAATAATTACCATCAAAGCTATAATATATTTTACTATTAGTTAAATAAGAAGGTTTAGGTCCTAAATTTGTATAAGATTTAGTAACTGTTCCACTAATAGCATTTTCATAATAATGAATTAAATTACTTGAACTACTATATGGTTCATAATAAGTTTTCATGTCATTAAGTTGATTAATAGGCGTAATAACTAAATTAGAACTAGTACTAGATATTTCTGTCCAACTTGAGCCTATTTTACTAGCAATCCAGTAATAATTTTCTTCTTCTTTGATTTTATACCAAACGTAAGTTCCATCATTATATGTATCATAATACTGATAAGTTTTACCGTTTTCGGCCAAGCCAGCAATAGCACTTGACGTACTATGATCTGTACGCATTCTAATACCATCAACTAAAACATTAATATAATTTCCACTAAAACTAGCATCAACCCAGCCCGTATATCCACTAATTCTAATTAGAGCTCGTCCAGAATTTACATCATAATCAATAAAAGCTGCATCTATTCCGTAAGAAGTATTAACTGATGTATACTTAGTTGCACTAGTACTAGTTGGATATATATTAATAACTTTGCCGGTTACTAATTTAGCTATAGCATATGTAGCATTGATTAAATTACCACTAGCCGTATCATATATAACAGCAATAGTACTAGAAGTACTATCATAATCAAGCATCGCTGCTTTCGCATCACTATAACTGTTATAACATCCTAAAGCTGTTTTATTATTACTACCATCAACAGTTGCGACTGTATAAATGCATTCATCAGCATAAACTAAATTAATAGGAATATAGTATGTCAAAACCATAGATATAACTAAAATAATATTTAATAATTTTTTCATGCTCTACTCCTTTCTTAGTCACATTTTGTCGTTAATTATCTAATAACATTATACCAAATATCTACTATAATTGTACATATTTTGACCCTTAAAACCATTTTTTACCACAAAAAATTGACACTAACGTGTCAATCGTTTTTGAAAATTATGATGCAGTGATAATAGTTCCTCTATAAATTTATTATCAAAAAAATCAAAGTTATCAGCCTTTAAACAATAAAAGTTATCAAATGATTTAGATTCAATATTATTTAAAATTTGTAATGTTTCGTTTTTATTTCGATAATAAATAGTTCTTAATAATAAAGCTATCAAATAAGAAATAATATATGTAAGAGAACAATAAATATTAAAGCCTTTAACATCGTTATATATAGTAAACAATGACTTTTCTTTAGCATTAATATATTCTCTATAAATTTTTTTAAGAGCTGATGGTTTTAGTTTATTAGAGAGACTTAGTTTTCTTAATTCAATTATGAATTTAACTGTGGACATATCATCATATGTATAATTTCTTCTAATTTTATTATCATTAAAATGATACATATCATTATATAAAGTTTCTAATAAAATTGGTCTTACTTCTGATAAAAGGCTATAAGGGTCATTTTTACAGTTTGATAAAACGTAATCTAAATAATGACCTATTTCATGAATTAAAATCACATTGCTGTCTAACGAATTATTATAATTAACAGTAATCACATATTTATCATTACGGGGAATAAAGCAACTAGGTTTAATACGGGTAAATGTAATAGACAATTTTCCACTCTCTTTGGCTTTATTATATATTTTAACATATTTGGCATCTACTGAATACAAAAAATCAATAACTTCTTGTTCCGTTAAATTATCATCATATTGTTTAAAAGAATCATCTATTTCATCTTCTAACATGCTAGTAACAAGATAATCTAATATATCCCATTCCTCACTTGAAAACAGGGAAAAACTATCTTGTAAATGCGTTAAAGTAGGATTATCTAAAACTTTACTAGTAAACTTTCCCATCATACTGCCCTCTTCTTTATAAATTATCTCCTATTCTAACACAATTTAAAAAAAATGCAAGTAAAAAGAAAGCCATAACGCTATGAGCTTTCTAGTATATTAGTTTTACCTAATACAATACTATTATATGTAAAATAAATAGGTTTATACTATTTTGTCTAAAAACTGCGCAAAATCATTTACGACAAACTTGCTTAATTCTTTTAATTTTATATCTGCATTAGCAACTGCATAACTATTTGGAAATGAACTTATTAGAGAAATATCGTTAATACCATCTCCTATAACATATATATCATCAGTATTGCATTGTAGTTTCTCACCAAGTAATTTAACAGCCATTCCTTTACTTGATGCACTACTAGCAATATTAAGCCAGTTATCACTTATATAGCCAGTTACTTCAGAATAACATTTTGAAATGTTATTAAGAAGAATTTGTGCTTTTTCTCTATCTGTTGGACGCACTATTATAGCATTAACAGGGCTTTTAAAACTATATGTTAATTCATAAGTTGTATCTATTATCGGGTCTAAAACACTATTATCTTCCTTTAAAAGATTAAATATTCCCATAGCTACTTCTTTCTTGATGTCAAATCTATTTAAACATTTTAAATTTCGATCATAAATTACTCTACCATCATTACATATTAAATACTGATATTTAATATGATATCCTTTTATATCTTTTAATAAATGAGTAATATTACGCCCCGTAACTATTACAAAACAAATTTCATCATTAACAATTTGATTAATTAGCTTAATATTGTATAAATAATCTTCAGTAAAAAAAGTTTTATCAAAATCAGTTGCTATTATCTTCATAAAATATAATCCTTTCTAATATTAATTATATCTTATTTTATGTTCACTCGCAAGATTATTTAAATAATACCAAAAAACCTCCTATAAGGAGGTTTTAATTACATCATATTTTCTAGCTTATCATTAGTTTTTTTAACATTTTTATTAACCATTTTGTCCATTTTTCTTTTTACTGGTTCATTATACTTTTGATACGCTAAAACAGCACCAGCTCCTATAGCCATAAGAGCCATATTTTTACCAAACTTCATCTAATCACCTCTTAGCTAAAAAATATGAATTTTCGTATGCATCATGCATACAGTATTATTTTAATTCTTTTTTTATAAATTATACATTAATTTATCTTTAAATTTACTATTTCTTAAATCATCTTTTTGAGTGTTTACACCTTTAATAAAAGCTTCTTTGCTACCAACTAAATATAATTTTTTTTTAGCTCTAGTTACTGCTGTATAAATGATTTTATTATAAAGCATACTGTAATATGATAATGTAAAAGGTATAATAACAATAGGAAATTCACTACCTTGTGATTTATGAATGGAAATAGTGTAACCATGTTTAACATTAATTAAATCTTTACTACTAAATTTAATAATATTGCCATCAAAATTAATATATAATTCTAATTTATTATTAGATTTTTCAATTTTTTCAATATAACCAATATCACCATTAAAAACATTTTCATCAGGAAGATTAACAAGTAAAAGCATTTTGTCACCTTCCCTTAAAATAACATCACCATATTTATACTCACTTTTACTGGGGCTTGCTGGATTAAAAACGGTTTGTAAAGCTACATTTAAGCTATCAATACCATTTTCACCACGATAAATAGGTGCCATTACTTGTATATCTTTTATTGTTAAGTTATCTTGAAGTAATTTATAACAGATGTTTTTAATTTCTTCTTTAATATTGTAACTATCGGTTTCAATAAATTGATAATCATTATATGTACCTAAAATAGTATCATCTAATTCATTATTTTTAATTTTTTGAGCTAAAGCATTAATATAAGAATCTTGTTTCTGACGATAAAGTTGTTTTAATTTAATAACATTTATTTTACTTGATTCCACTAAATCTTTCAATATTTGTCCAGCTCCAACACTTGGAAGTTGATAATAATCACCAACTAGTACTAGTCTAACATTATCGTTTAATCCTTTTAATAAAGCACTGAAAAGTAGTGTATCAACCATGCTCATTTCGTCGACTACTACTAGTTTTTTATTACTTTTATTTTCTTCATTTATTGCAAACTCACCATTATCTTTATTCCATTTTAAAAAACGATGAATTGTTGTAGCGGGAGCGACAGATATTTCAGCCATTCGTTTACTTGCCCTACCAGTAGGCGCTAAAAGAGCAATACTAGCTGCAAAATCTAAATAATTTAAATTATTTTCTTTTTGATATAATTCTGTAATAGCTTTAATAATTGTTGTTTTACCTGTTCCTGGCCCACCTGTGATAATTGTTATATTGTTTGTTAAAGCTGACATAATAGCTTCTTTTTGACAATCATTATATGATATTTGATTATTCTTTTCTAAATCTAATAAAGCTTTTTTAAAATTATAATTATCTTTAGGTAATCTTGACAAAATGCGCATTTTATTTATTATGTATTCTTCTGCTTCATATATTTCTAACAAATAATAATTATTATCAATAGTAACTATTTTATTTTCATCACCAAGTTCCTTTAAAAAATCTATTGTTTTTTCTTCATCAATATAAAAATGAAGATAACGATATAAATAATTACTAATTACATCACTAGTTAAATAAGTATGTCCCATTGATGAAGTAAGATATTTCATAACAAAATACGTAGTTGCTTTTAATCTTCTTTCATCATCAATATTTACACCCATTTTTAAGGCCATTTTATCTATTTTTACAAAAGATATTTCCTTAATGTCATCAGCTATATCATATATATTATGCTCAATATAACTGATAGTATTATTTCGATAAGTATTATATATTAAAAGAGCATCTTTCATACTAAAACCAAGATCAGTTAAATAAACAACCATTTTATGACTTTCTTCATATTTTATAAGAGTATTATATATGTGATCTATCTTTTTTTGTGACAATTTAGGTACTAACATTAGACAAGATGGATCTACTATTATTTTATCAAGAGCTTCTTTTCCAAGAACTTCAACTATTTTGATAGCCATTTTTTCGCCGACACCTTTGAATAAATCACTCGATAAGAAAGCTACTAATCCATCTATATCTTCCGGTTTGACAATTTGTGATTCTGTTACTTGATATTGAAAACCATAGCGAGGATGATTAACAGCTTCTCCATAAAAGACATAGTTATCATCTTCATTTAATTCAGGAAAATAACCCGTGAAAGTAATCATTTTATTAATATAATCTTTAAGATTATCATCATCGGTTTCTTTTACTCTAAAAAGTCCAATAATATATCCATTATTAGACTTGAAAATACTTCTTTTATATGTTCCTTTAATATACTTTTTCACTAAATCACCTACTATATATTAAAAGTGTTTCAAATTGAAACACTTATTTTGTTTTACCACCAATTTCATCATTTTCGTAAAAAGTTCCATCTTGTATGTCATTTTGAATAATACGGTCTAATTCTGCTTCACTAGCCCAACCTTTATAATCATCAATGTTTTCTACACCAACATTTTCTATTCCATCACCAGTCATAAAAGCTTTAACTTTATCTCTATTTTTTACTAACACATAAGTTGAAGATAAAGCAATAGTAATGGCAGCAACAAAGGCACATATTTTTATGCGCTCATTATTTTTAAAATTAGCGTAACGACTATGAAGTGCTTGACGAACAACTTCATAATGAGGATCTTTAGCATCTACAAAAACTTTAATAAGTTTTTCATTATCTTTACCTAGATTAAAAGAAAAAACATAGCAAATATCCTTGCCACGGCGATATTCTCTAGCTTGTTTTTGCTTATATGTAGCTGCATATAGGCCAATTTGGTTTAAAGATGATGAAGCAATTTCACTAGATGGCTTTTCAAATTCTATAAGGTTATTTTCATTAATTCGGTATGTGATTTTTTCTTTAGCCATATATAGTCACCTCAATCTAAGTTTTTTCTAAAACTTTTCAAATATTTAAGAAATTCTTCATCGTCATTACTTTGATATTTATTATCGAATGTTGAAACTGAAGCCGAAGTTGGTAAATTTTTTGACTTGACAATTTCTTCTTCTATATCTTTTTTTTCTTCTTTTTTAGTGAAATTAGGAATTGTTGGATATTTATAATTACTAATTTGCTTGCCGTATATAGGTGATATTACTTCTGTGTTTTTAAAGTTTTTCTTATCCATACCATCATCATGGTTTTCATTTGTTATTTCTGCGCTAACCATTTTTTGTTTTTCTTGATTAGTTTGATTTCCTTGATTTGCTTTAAGTAATTCTTGATAACTAATAATAGCTTTTTCTTCTTGTTCTTTTTCAAAATAACTAGCTTCATCATCTTGATCTAAAGTTTGTTGCATTTTTTCTAAAACTTTTTCAAGCTCAGAAGGAATCGCTTCATCATTTGGTTCATCTTCATCTATGATTCTAGTAAACTTGACTGGCTCACTATCATCTTTAGTTTTGTTTTTTTTAGTTGTAAAATGAAAAATTAAAATAATTTCCAAAGTCAGTAACAAAGCAACAATGCTGAAGACTAAAATCTCGTTTTCTAATAATTCTTTAATCATAACTATCACTCCATATATTCATAATTTAAAACACTTAAAACAAAAAGGGGCACAGTTTCTACTCTTAAAATTTGTTTCCCTAAAGATATTGAAACAAAGCCTATACTATTTAGTATCTCTTCTTCTTCATTTGTTATTCCACCTTCAGGACCAATTACTACATTTATTTTATCACAAAAAGACATATTTTTCAAATATATTCTAATATTATCTAAATTATCTTTAGTACTACATAATATTTTATTTCCGATAAGTTCCTTTAAACTTTGATAATTTTCTAGATAACTGATAATAGGAACATCTAACCTTTTTGATTGTTCACTAGCCTCTTTACATATTTTGTACCAGCGTTCTAATTTTTTATTTAAACGAATTATATCCATTTTAACAACACTACGTTTAAAATCAAATAGATAAATATTATCTACTCCTAATTCGGTTGCTTTTTGTAAAATAAAATCCATTTTTTGTTCCTTTAAAAAAGGTACTATTAAATTAAAAGATTGATGTTGCATTTTTTCATTAATTTGTTTTTCAACATGGGGAACTAACTTTTGCTCATTTAGAACTAATTTACATAAATATAAATGATTTTCAAACACTACTTCAACTAAGTCATTTTCTTTCATTCGCATAACTGTTTTAATATGATGATTATCACTATTTTCTAATATAAAATTATTATCTTTTTTTTGAATTGCAAAATATCTTTGCATCGCCATCACCTAAAATAATTATATAGAAAAAAAATAGATAAAACAAGCGTTATTATCTATTTTCTTCAATAAATTGATTTAATAATTCTTTAGGCATAAAACCTGATCTTTGTGCTAGTATTTTACCATTTTTAAATAGCATCAAAGTTGGTACACTCATAATTCCATATTGACGAGCTAAGTCGCTGCTTTGATCAATATCTACTTTAACTATTTTAAGTACATCTCGACTACTTGCTAATTCCTCTAAAACAGGCGCAAGCATTTTACAAGGTCCACACCATGTAGCAAAAAAATCAACTAAAACTAAATCTCCTTGAATTAATTCATTAAAATTGGCGCTATTTCCAATAATTTCCATATTATCCCTCCCTATATTTATCTAAAACATTATTTAACTTTTCTAAACTTGAGAAAAGCAATTTATCTTTAGCAATTAATTTATCAACTGATTCAATGGTAATGATTTTATATTTTAAAAACAAATCAAGTGTTTCTAAGTTAAATTCATCAGCATCATTACTATTTTGATATTTTTCTTTCAATGAGCCAAACTCATTTAAAACATCATTAGCATTAGAAGCATAACTAGATAACAATGGAGTATTATTTAAGATTTTATCTTGATATTTTGACTCTGATAAATCAAAACTAAAAATAGGCATAGCTATAACATACAAAATAATAAATACCCAAATATATGACTCTACTAAACCAAGTATCAACCCTAATATCTTAGATGGAATACCCAAAATAATTGTCATGTTTAAAAAAGTTTCAAAAATACCAGTTATCATCGTTAATACCTTTAATAATATCATTAAAAGCGCTAGAACAACTAAGAAAGCAATTAATTCATATAGTGCAATATTAAGTACGGTAACACCTTTAATTAGCCCACCAAATTTGAAAAAAGGTGCGTTCATATATAAAAATTCAGAAACATAGTTTTTTAAAATGAAAGCTAATATTACGGCTATAATAAAGCCAGATGCTACTACTAATTCTTTAGTAAAACCTCTTTTAAAACCTAGTATTCCACCAAATAATATTACTATGACAATTCCAATATCAATAATACTCATCTTTATACCTCCTATTTAAATTATATTATATTTTATATTAAAAAGAAAGATTTTTTAATAATTTATGGTAAAATATTGTTAAGGGAGTGAAAACATGACAATTACTTTAAAAATTAGTGAAAACACTAAAGCTAAAATGATTGAATATTTTGAAGATAAAAAACGCACTAAGACACCGGCTTATGCTATTTTTCAAGCTGATGAAGAAGATACTGTTGTTACATTGTATCAATCAGGGAAAGCTGTATTTCAAGGCGTAAGTGCTGATGTTGATGCCGCTATGTGGAAGCAAATGGAAAAACATTTAAATCCACTTAAAAGCGTTGAAGAAACCAGAAGTGATAGTAAAGATAAAAAAGAAAAAGTTAAAGAAGATATTAATCCTATTTACTATTATAGTAGTACAATTGGATCTGATGAAGTTGGAACTGGTGATTATTTTGGTCCCGTTGTTGTCACTAGTGCTTTTGTAAAAAAAGAAGATATCACCTATTTAGAAAATTTAGGACTTAAAGATTCTAAAAAATTAACGGATGAAAAAATTTTAAAAATTGCTCCTTCAATTGTTGAAAGAATTACTTATAACAGTATTATCTTAACCAATTTAGAATATAATAATCGCTATAGTAGTGATGTCAACATGAATAAAATTAAAGCTATTTTACATAATAAGGTTTTACTTAATTTAACTAGTCAAAATAATGGTTATGATTATGTAGTCGTTGATCAATTTGCTAAACCATTTGTTTATTTTAATTACTTAAAAGGATTAAAAAATGTTTATCGGAATATTACTTTTATGACTAAAGCCGAAGATAAATGTTTAAGTGTTGCGGCTGCTTCTGTTATTAGTAGGTATATATTTATTAAAGAATTTGATAAAATAAGTAAAGAATTAGATATTAATTTACCTAAAGGAGCTAGTGACAAAGTTGATGAAGTTGGAGCCCTTGTTGTTAGAAAATATGGTTTTGATAAGTTAAAAGCAATTGCAAAACTTAATTTTAAAAATACTACTAAAATAACTGATTTAATAGAAAAAAATAACAGAGATTAATCACTGTTATTTTAAAAATCTTTTCTACTTTTTTTACGGCTATTTTTTATAGCTTCTTTTTTAGCATTTCTTTTTTTTACGCCTGGTTTTACATAACCTTCATTTATCTCACGAGCTTTTTTTAGGGAGCCATCTCTAGCAACTTTTTGTTTAATTGTTCTTAATGCACCATTTATGTCACCATTTTTAACGATTACCTTAGTCATTCGAAATCCCTCCCCTCTTAACTAGTGATATTATATCACTTAAAATATTATATTACAACATTTTTTGCATTTTTTCTGTTATAAACATAATATTCCTTCATAAAACTGACGCAAAAGGGTTCCAAAACGCATACCCATCACAAAAATCACATTAATAATTGCGTCTATTAAAGGATAAATAAGTAGGAGTAAAAATATTACTAAAAAGTATTTAATAATTCTATTTTTTATAAGGGACATATATTTTTTTCCGTTACTCGTCTAATTGCTGATCCTAAACTGCGTCCCAGATTAAGTAATGTATTAATTCCTCTTGCTAAGGAATTGATTAAAGTGGCACTAATGCTAAGACCACCACAAACCATCAATAATTGTTCTTTATTTAATTTTTCCATTCTCTCTCCTTTCATAATGTATAATTTAAATTTTATAAGATTCTTTTCAATTTTACATATAATATTATCTTACAATAGTTATCTTGCACTATGTGTTACATTTTAAAGGTCTCACAAAACCATCAATTACGCCAATTATAAAAACAATGCCAGCTCCAATTAGTAATGCAAGACCTAAACCAAAGCCGCCTCCATTTATTAACAGTAATTCTTCTTTGTTTATTTTTTGCAAATTAAATCATTCCTTTCTTTATAAAGTTAATTATTGTTTGCATCATTGTTGTATCTTCTAGTCTTTTTTTTATTTCTATTATATTGTTTAATATTTTATCTTCTTCATTTAAATCAATGATCATATGTACTTCATATCCCATTTCAAAATTATCTGTTATATAAAGTTTGTCACTTATATAAGATAATTCATAGTTTATTTTTTCATTATTATATAGTAAAATGCTGGTATTAAAATCACTCATATCATCCTCATTAATAAATAATTTTAATATATAATTATTATTTTCTAAAGCAACAGTTCCATAATAAATATCATAATTATGATACTTAAAAATAGACATTACAAATAAAAGCACTGTTAAATATATACCTAAACTAACTAACCATTTTTTTATAATTCTATCTTCTGAACTATTTAATAAACATGTGATTTCACTACTATCCATTTCTAACAATCACATCCTTTATTTTCCCATTTTCCATTTGAATAACTTTATCAAATAAATCCATATTATCTAATCTATGTGATGTAATAACAATAGTCTTGTCTTTAAATCTATTAAACATATTTTTTAATATTTTCCTCTCCAAAGAA
>JAQUUG010000020.1 GCA_028693965.1 Bacilli bacterium | reverse complement strand
ACTAATGGGACATATTATATCTATTTTAGAGCTGTTAATAATGTAGGAAGAGTTGGCAGTGTATCAAGTCCACAAATAACAAAGATAGATAATGTGACACCAACGATAACAGCCAAAGGAAGTAGTTATACAATAGTGCAAGGCTCAAGTAATGCTTTACCAAGTACATATTTTAATGTATCAACGAGTGGGGCTAGTGGGATAGCAAGTACCACTTGCAAAGTAGGAAGTACAACATATACAAATACATCAAGTATGGGAGTAGGAACACATACATTAACATGCACGACAACTAGTAATGCTGGCAAATCTAAATCAGCATCTACTTCCATTATTGTGATTGCAAAACCTAATCAAACAATTGATGATCCGGGTGCTACTGAATATATTGTTCCCGTAACTGGATATTATAAATTAGAAGTATGGGGAGCATCAGGTGATTTTTTTACTAAGTCAACTAGAACATATCCTGGAGGTGAAGGAGCTTATGTTTCTGGGAATATATATTTACAGAAAGGTGATAAACTTTATATCTATGTAGGAGGTTCTGGTGCTAGTAGTGGAGCTAATAGAAGATTTAATGGTGGTGGTTATGGTACAACCGATGGTGGTGGAGCTACAGATATTAGAATTGGATCAGGTAGTTTATATAATAGAGTAATTGTTGCTGGCGGCGGTGGTGGATCTGGTGGCGCTTCATTATCATATCAATCAGGGTGTAGGTATGGTGGTGGCAATAACACATATTATGAATATGAAGGTTCGGTTGGTTCTTTTGGTATAGGTGGAAATGGTACATCAAGTGGTAGTAGCAGGACTAATGGTGGCGGCGGCGGCGGCGGCTGGTATGGTGGTCATGGAACTAGGGGAAGGCAAAAAAGTAGTAGTTCTTTTCCAAGTGGATGTGGTGGCATGAGTTTTGCTTTTGCGGCAGGATATATTAGTAATTTGCCATCTAGTTATGCATTAACTACTAAATATTTGATGAATAATATAGTTATGAAAAATGGTAATGAGACTATGCCTAATCCATCTGGTGGTACTATGACTGGTAAAACTGGTGATGGTGCCGCTAGAATAACTTATATAAATGGAAGTACACAATCATATGTTACATCAACAACAGCTACTTTTACTTATACTGGTGACATTCAAACATATCAAGTACCTATAACAGGAACATATAAAATTCAATTATGGGGTGCAGATGGTTCAGGAAGTGAACCAGGTTCAGGTAGTAGTGGCTGTGATTCTGGAGATAGTTCTAGAGGAATTGGAGCATATGTCAGTGGTACAATCTATTTGACAAAAGGACAAGTATTATATGTTTATGTTGGTGACAAAGGTCAAGGCAAAAATACTTTTAATGGTACACAAACGGTGGCAGAACAAATTTTGCAATATAGATATGCAGAGTCAGGACAATCAAGGTTTTATACAAATGCTGGTGGTGGGGCGACCGATATACGTACATATGGTGGAGCCCCAATGAGCCTAACCTCTTTAAATTCTAGAATAGCTGTTGCTGGCGGTGGTGGTGGCATGGGAACCTTAGTTTTTAGTAGTTCAAGTAGCTATACACAAAGATGCAGTCCAGGTGGGAATTCCACAATTTTATCCACTTCGAAAACGTGTTCCAATACGTCAGATAGCTTGTTTACAGGTATATATGGTGGTGGTGGTTTTGGTACATATGCAACATCAGGAAGCTATAATGACTGGGAAAGTGGCGGCGGAGGCGGCGGCTACTGTGGAGGAAGTAGTTCTGGTTTTACAACTATGAACGGTGGCTCTGGTGGAACAAGTTATTTATCGTCATCGTTTACTAGTAAAGTTCATTTAACAGGAACAAGTGTTCCGTCATCAAGTCGTGCTGGTTATGGACTAGCAATTATTCAATATGTAGGTTAAATATAATTCGAAAAAGCTTCAAAATTGAGGCTTTTTTTGAATTTAGCTATTGACAAATATAATATTGATAATATAATACTATATGCATTTTTAAGGGGGAAGAAGGGAATGGCTTTAAAGAGTAATACTTCAGTAACACAAGCTCTTAATGAATATATTTTAGAATGTAAAAATAAAATTAACAATTCACTGTTGACAAATCAAGATATAGAAGCAGCTGAAGTTATTAAAGCAGATCTTATAAATAGAGGTTTAGCGAGTAGTCAGATAGATTTAGACGAAGCAATTAAAAAGCATCGCCAGAATATGATAGATACCGAGTATGAATGTATTAAACGAATGGCAGATGTTATATGTAAAGCTACTACTGAGATGAAATTACATAGTAGCTATATTAGATTATTAAAAATTTCTGTTTTACTTCATGATATTGGTAGATTTGAACAAGCAACATGGAGTAGTACTTATGATGATAGCTGTTATCAAGACATATACGGTGTTGCTAATCATTGTGAAGCGGGATGTAAAATTTTATTAAATGATGATAGAATTGGTAAAATGGGGGTTCCAACTAATTTTAGAAATACAGTTTTAGAGACAGTAAGACATCATCATACTCTAATTTTGCCTGAACATCTTTTATATAAAATGGATGATAAAACTAAAAAATTAGATATGACTGAGTATTTAAAAGGGAATGGTAAATCTGATGTGGATAAAATAGTAACCTCTTTTATCGTTCAATTAGTAAGAAAAATGGATATGCCAGATTTATTTTATAACCATTTAATAGGTAATTATTCAGATGTAAGCACTGCTAACAAAATAAAAATAAATAGTCATTTTATTAAATAATTTATTTAATTATGGCTATTTTTTGAATAAGAAATATAAAAATAAAAAAGCAATATATATCAGTTAAGAATATTAGGATGTATATATTAATTGCTCTAACTAATATTAGAATATAATTCTTAGAAAACATTAAAATTAACTTGGTATAGTATTATATAACTAAATAAAATATTTAAATAAAGAAGAATAGATAAAAAATAGAAGAATAGATAAAAAATCTATTCTTCTTTAACAGTAGGAACTAAATCATCTAAATCAATTTCATCTAAGGTTGGCTCAGTTCCTTTAATATAGTAAAGAAGTTTTTTTGTAGTTGTGTCTTCTGTCGCTAGAAGACCACTAATAGGATCTACTAAAACTCCAACAACGTTACTTGGTTGTGTATACCAAGTTTTTTCTTTATCTTCCAAATATCCTTCAATAGTTTTAACCCATATTTGTTTAGCTATTCGGTGATCAGCAGTCGTCATAATTTGATTATCATCATAACCAACCCATACTCCAACTAAAACCTCAGGATTGAAACCAAAAACCAAACTATCAGTATCGGTAGAACCTGATTTAATAGCATATTTTTTACTTATTTGCGGTCTAATACTAAGACAAGTTGGTGAATTATAATCAATCATATCAGATGCGTAACAATTGCTTAACATTTCGTTTAAAATAAAAGTTAAGCTTTTATTTAAGACAGCTTCTTTTGGACTAGTATATTCATATAATACATTCCCATTCATATCTTCAACTCTGGTAATAAAATGAGCTTTTACCTTATAGCCTTCATTAGCTAAAGTAGCATATGCAGTCATCATTTCCATAATATTTATTTCGTTAGAACCAAGAGCTAAAGAAGGAACGGCTTCTAACTTAGTAGTAATACCAACCCTACTTGCCATATTAACTAACGTTTCTTCGCCTAAAAATAAATGTGTTTTAACAGCATATATATTATCTGAATAAGTTAAAGCAGCTAGCATACTAATGGGCTTATTTCCATAAATATTGGCATAGTTTTCTGGTGAATAAGTATTTCCACCTGAAAAGGTAAAAGTTGTTGGTTCACTGACGAAAGTAGTAGAAGGTGTAAAACCATTTTCTAAAGCGGCATAGTATAAGAACGGTTTTAAAGTAGAACCAACCTGCCGCTTGGAACTAGTGGCCCGGTTATACTGACTTACTGAGTAATCTCTGCCACCTGCTAAAGCTAGGACTTTGCCGGTATTAGGATCCATGACGACACTTGCTACTTGAATTTCTTGATTTTCCTTCATATTTTCTAATATACTAGCATCTAAAATATTTTGTGCTTCCATATCTAAATTAGTATATATTTTTAAACCACCAGTTGTTAAAAAAGATGAGGGGATAGCTTCAATTTCCTGTAATTCTTCAATAACGGCATCTTGATAATACATTAAGGTTGATAAATTATTAGAAGAGGTTTCACCACTATATACTAGTTCAACATTATAAGCTTCTTCCATTTCTTCTTCAGTAATATATCCATTTTGGACCATGGCATCTAATATAATCCATTGCCTATTTTTTGCGGCATTTTCATCAACTAGGGGCGAATAAGCTGAAGGCCACTTGGGGATACCCGCTAACATGCTAGCTTCTGCTAGCGTTAAATCAGAAGCACTTTTATCGAAATAATATTGCGAAGCATTTTCAATACCAAAAATACCGCCATAATTAATGGTGTTTAAATAACCCTCTAATATTTCTTCTTTACTATAATGCATTTCTAATCTAACAGTTAACCAAGCTTCTTCTATTTTGCGTTCCCAAGTACGATCAAAGTCTAAAAATAAGTTTTTAGCATACTGCTGTGTGATAGTAGAAGCACCTTGTGTTGTTTCACCACTAGTAATATTATCAAACAATGATTTGATAATTCTTAAAAAATCAAACCCATTATGTTCAAAAAAATTTTTGTCTTCAACAGCAACAGTAGCATTTACCAGATATGGTGACATTTCATTTAGACTAATCCATTCTTTAGAACTATTACCAGCGTATAAATTTTCTAAATTGTCATAAAAATAATAATTGTTAGCAGTATCAATTGGTAATTTAGGAAAAAGGTAGGCCACTAAGTAGATACCAGCATAAGCAACAATTAAGAAAAAGAGCGTGATAATATCGATTTTAAATAATAATTTAATTTTTTTCAAGTATGTCACCTCGTTCTAACTTTAGTATTAGAAAAAAAAGTAAAAATATAAGTGCTTTTTTTTAAAAAGTATGTTATAATTACTTTCAGTAAAAGTGAGGTTTATAATTTAATGTTAAAAATTAAGATAAAAAGTTGTTTAAAGAGTGATAATAATGTTTATGATAATATATATTATGGTTTACTTGATAACAAAAAAATCACTTATTATGAAGGAGATATTAAAGTAAAAGTTGCTTTTGATGATAGTCATATTATTATTGAACGAAGTAATGAGCAGTACCATTTGAAATTGAAACTAATTAATGGTGAAAATACTTCTAGTACATACATATTAAAACCAAGCAAACAAATTATAAACTTAAATGTTCTTACAAAAGAATTGATTATTAATAATTGTGAATTAATTGCTAGATATGTTATAGAACAAGAAAACGAAATTGATTTACATATAAAATATGAGGTGATAGAATGAATTTGAAAAAAATCCTTGAAGATGACCTTTATTTAGCATTAGATGGTCAAGTGGAACGTAAAGATATTACAATTAATTCACCTAAAGAAAGAGAAATGGGTGATTATGCGGTTCCTTGTTTTAATTTAAGTAAGATATTAAGAAAAAATCCTAATATTATTGCGGAACAAATAAAGGGAAAACTTAATAATGAGTGGTATCAGAATATCGAAGTAATAAATGGTTACTTAAATATTTTTATTAATAAAATTCGTTTTACTAAATATATAATGGAAAAAGTTTTAAAAGAAAAAGAGGCATATGGGAATTGTGATATAGGTAAAGGTAAAATAATTGTTATTGATTACTCGTCACCTAATATTGCTAAACCATTTGGAGTGGGGCATTTAAGAAGTACTGTTATTGGTAATGCTCTTAAAAATATTTGTGAAAAGAATGGATATAAAGTTGTTGGAATCAATTATTTAGGTGATTTTGGAACACAGTTTGGCAAACTGATTTATGCTTATAAAACATGGGGTAATGAAGAAGCTGTTAGAAAAAATCCAATTGCTGAGTTAAAAAAATTATATGTCCAGTTTCATGAAGAAGCAGCTTTAGATGAAAAGCTTAATGATCAAGGCCGTTTATATTTTAAAAAATTAGAAGATGGTGATGAAGAGTGTGTTAAACTATGGAAATGGTTTAAGGAAGCATCTTTATTAGAGTTTCAAAAAACGTATGATTTACTTGGTATAAAATCATTTGACTCATATGATGGAGAATCATTTTATAATGATAAAATGGGTGAAGTTTTAGATAAATTAGAAGCTAAAAACTTACTTGAATTAAGCGAGGGAGCTTATATTGTTCGTCTAGAAGATGAGACACCTGCTTTAATTAAAAGAAGTGATGGGGCAACTCTATATATTACTCGTGATTTAGCGGCAGCTTTATATCGTAAAAAGCATTATCATTTTGATGAAGCTTTATATGTTGTTGGAAATGAACAAACTCTTCATTTTAATCAATTAAAAGCGGTTTTAGAAAAGATGGGTTATGATTGGTATGAAGATATTCATCATATTAGTTTTGGACTTATCTTGCAAAATGGTAAAAAAATGTCTACAAGACATGGTAAATCAGTAGAACTTCAAGACTTATTAAATGAAGCAATAACACTTGCTAGTGATTATATAGAAAATCGTGATATGACTAGAGAAGAAAAAAGGCAAGCTAGTCGTGAAATTGGTGTTGGAGCAGTAATTTTTAATGATTTAAAAAATTATCGTACTAATGACATTGAATTTAACTTAGAAGATATTTTAAAATTTGAAGGAGAAACGGGTCCATATATTCAGTATACTTATGCGCGAATAAACTCTTTACTCAAAAAACAAAAAAATATGAAAATAGATTATAATTCTTTAGCAATAAATCAGTATTTATGGAATATAGTATTTAGAATATATAATTTTGATGAAATCATTATTAAATCTAAAATGACTTATGATCCTTCTTTAATAGCTAAATACTTAATTGATTTATGTCAGGATTTTAATCGTTATTATGCTAACGAGAGATTTATTACAGATGATGAAATTGCAACTGGTGGTAGGCTTTTAATAGCACAGACAGTATCACTTGTCTTAAAAGAAGGTATGCGTCTTTTAGGCATTACAATGCCAAATAAAATGTAGGAGGAAGATTATGGAATTGATGAAAATGTCCAAAGAAGAAATAGAACTATTATCTTATACAGACATAACATACTTAATTTTAAAGGAAGAAAAAATTAGTATGACAACACCAGCTATTTTTAAAAAAATATGTGAATTATTAGAATACAGTGATGAAGATTTTGTTAACCAAATTGGTGATTATTATACTTCTTTAACGATTGATAAAAGGTTTCTTTTACTGGATAATAATGAATGGGACTTAAGAGAGAGACACGCGGTTAATATTATTGTTGATGATGAAGAGGAAGAAGAAGAAACCGTTGATGAAGAAGAAATAGACGAAGAAGAGAATGTTGATGAAGAGGAAGAAGAAGAAACCGTTGATGAAGAAGAAATAGATGATGACGATGATTTGGAAGATTTAGAAATCATCCCTGAAGAGGAATTGGAAGGGAATTAATTTATAAAATGTAAAGGCAACATATTTATGTTGTTTTTTTGTTAAATAATACTATTATAAAATAGATTAATATACAAATAATTTGTTATTTCTATAATTTTATATTATTGTTTTTGCTATTTTTAAAATATACTTATAAAGTTTATTTTATTTGTTAAGATACATCACTATAATATATTTTATAATAGTTTCAGTTTTTGTAAATATAATGTAAAAAAATGGCAAAGCAATATATAATGATGTAATATTTTGTTATAATACTATAAATGAGGTGTGTTATGCAAGAAGATAAAATAAAATATAATGCAAGAGACGTTGTAGATAATAATTTTAGAATTCAAAATTTTTCCAAAGGCGAGCAGTTACTAATAAATGAATTTACATCAAGCGATGGGACTAGTGATTATATTGTAATTGGTATGATTAATAAAGAAACTATCAATATAAAGCAAAAGCCAGGTGAAACAGTAGCTATAAAACAACAAAATTGGTTTATAGGGCTTAAGATGCTACTAAAAAAATATAAAACAAATATTACGCTTGATAAAAATATTTTAGATAATTTATTAAAAAAAATGAGTGAGAAAATTGCTGTTGCTGAAAATGATTATACTGCTAATAAAGCTGATGCTAAACAGAACAAACGTTTTACGCAACTATTTAATGATCATGTTAAAACTATAGATGAACACATGGCTCAATTAAAAAGAAGAAATACTACATACTTATCATTGAATTTACAGCAAAATTCTTTTTATAGAGATGTTCTTTTTACTAAGGAAGGTTATGATCTTATAACGGGGCGCTTTTCATATTCAAACGGAATGTTAGATAGAACTATTATCATATCTGAATCACAAAAATATGGTAATAATAGATATGAATCATTATGTGATAATGGTGATAATTGTTTTTTTAATTATGATGATTTAGAACAAAAACGTCCTTTAACAAAAGAGGAACATGATAACATGAATGAAAAAGCTTTATATAACTTTTATAATTTTAATTTTCACCAGTTTGAAAAAATTTATTTTGATTATTTGGAGAGAACGAGAAATTCGTCTAATAGATTTAATGATGATAGATATACTAAATATAAAAATTCGAGTGAGGACGAAAAATTAAAAATTTTGGTTGAATTTATGGAACGAGAATATTTTGTATCAAACCGAAGCACTACTAGATAGTGCTTTTTAAAAATAAAAATTAAACACATTATAAAAATCTTGTAATATTATAATAAATATAGTATAATTTTTAATAGATTTGAGAGGATGATAATCATGCTAGAACGATTAAAGGCAATTGAAGATAGATATTTAAAAATTAATGAAGAACTTATGAAAAGCGAGGTAATTTCTAATATTAAATTAACATTAGAATTATCCAAAGAACAAGCTAGTTTAAGAAATGCTTATGAATTATATAAAAAATATCAAAATATAGATAATGATATGCAGGCAGCTAAAGAAATGTTACAGGATAAAGAACTTAGTGAATTTGCTAAAGAAGAATTAACTAAATTAGAACTACAAAAAGAAGAAATTATTAAACAAATAGAAATAGAATTGTTACCAAAAGATCCTAATGACTTAAAAAATGTTATTTTTGAGATAAGAGGAGCTGCAGGTGGCGATGAAGGTAATATTTTTGCTGGTGACTTATACCGTATGTATGTAAAATATGCAGAACAACAAGGATTTAAGGTGGAAGTATTAAATGAAGAAGAAGGAACATCAGGTGGATACACTTTAATTGAATTCATGATAAAGGGTGAAGATGTTTATTCAAAACTTAAATATGAAAGTGGAGCCCATAGAGTTCAAAGAGTACCTTTAACAGAAACACAAGGAAGAGTACACACTTCAACCGCAACGGTTTTAGTTATGCCAGAAGCCGAAGAAATTGATTTTGAGCTTGATATGAATGAAGTTAGAGTAGATATAACTAGAAGTAGCGGTAGTGGAGGACAAGGCGTTAATACGACTGACTCAGCGGTTAGATTAACTCATATACCAACGGGTATTGTTGTTTATTCGCAAACGGAAAGATCACAAATTAAAAACAGAGAAAAAGCTATTAAAATATTACAAACACGTCTTTTTGATTTGAAAAATCAAGAACGTGAAAATGAACTTGGTACTGAGAGAAAAAACAAAATTGGTACTGGTGACCGCTCTGAAAAAATAAGAACATATAATTATCCACAAAATAGAGTGACTGATCATCGTATTGGACTTACTGTGAAGCAATTAGACAGAGTAATGGATGGGGCTTTGAACATGATTATTGATCCTTTAATTATGGAAGATCAAACACGCAAATTAAGAGGAGAATAATGGATGATATCACATATTTAAAAAAATATTATCAAGGAGATTTAAAAGAAGCTATTAGTAGATTACATAGTGGACAGCCAGTTCAATATATTGTGGGCAATGTTGATTTTTATGGTAATTATATAAAAGTAAATGAAAATGTTTTGATTCCTCGTTTTGAAACAGAAGAATTAGTTTTTAAAACGTATAATTATATTAATAAATATTTTGATAAAGATGTTTCAATAATTGATCTTGGAACGGGTAGTGGTTGTATTGCAATCACTTTAAAAAAACTTCTACCAAAAGCGAGGTTAGAAGCTATCGATATTTCAAATGAAGCACTTAATTTAGCTAAAGAAAATGCTGAGATAAATAAGGCAAATATTAATTTTTATATTAGTAATATGCTAGGTAGTGTGAATGGCGCATTTGATATAATTATTAGTAATCCTCCTTATATTGACTATGATGAAAAAATAATGGATATTGTGAAAAATAATGAACCATCTCATGCCCTTTTCGCATCTGACAAAGGTTTATATTTTTACAAACAAATACTTAAAAAAGCTCATTTAAATATTAACAAAAAAGCTTTAATTGCGATGGAAATAGGTTACAAACAAGGTGAAGATATTACTAAGATAGCTCATAAGTATTTTCCCCAAACCATGATTAGAGTCGAAAAAGATATGCAAGGTAGAGAAAGGTTTATTTTTATTTTTATTGGCTTATCACGGATATAAATCTTGACAAGATATTAAAAAATGTTATACTTTTAATAGTAAAGGAGTTAAAACTGATGAAAAAAGGATTTACTTTAGTAGAATTGATAGCTGTTTTAGCCATTTTAAGTATTTTAGCGCTCATTGCTATTCCTAGTATTGATAAAGTACTTAAAAATACTCGTAATGAATTATATGAAACACAACTAACCAATATTGAAAATTGTGCCAAAAATTGGGGTGCTGACAATTTGCTTTTATTGCCAACAACGGAAGGGGAAACGGTAACCTTAACTTTAGGACAATTAAAAGCTGGTGGTTATGTGGAAAGTGATATTAAAAATCCTAAAAATAATGAATTATTTCCAGACACTTTAGAAGTTGTTATAACAAGACAAGCTAGTTATTATACTTACGAAGTAGATGAAGATACAATTTCATAGAAAGAGTTAAATTATTCTTAATTTTACTCTTTTTTTTGATATAATAGTTTATAGGTGATGTATATGGATAGCAAACTTAATTTATTATTAGACAAAATAAACCTCAATAAATCATTATATTATTTATTTAATGGTGGTGATTTGGAGAAAATAATTTGTAATAAGGATAAAACTGAGTATTGCTTTTGTATTAACATCAGTAGCGTTTTACCTATTTTTGATTATTTCACTTTAATTGAAGCATTAACATCTTTTTTTGGTAAAGAAGGTAAAATAACTCTTAAACTAAAAACAACCAAACTTGAAGATACTAATTTAAAAGATTATTTTAATTATTTATTAGATGAATATAAAGATGAGTCACCATTATTAGAAATATTTAAAGATAGTGAAATAAAGATGGAAGGTAATACTTTTACTATTGAAGTTGCTAATAAAGCTGAAGCTATGAAATTAGAAAAATATCAAGATGATTTTGAAAATAAGTTTAATGATTTTGGCTTTAATAATATAAAAATGGCAGTTGTCATAAACAAACAAAAGGCAGTCAAATTAGATGAAATAATTGAAAGCCCTAAAATTGTGATTAAAAAAGAAGAAGATATAATTATTTTAGGAGAAGAAATAAAAGGTAAAGTTACAACTATAAATAACATTATAAGTGAAGAAAATAATATTATTGTAGACGCATATATATTTGGTGCTGATTATTTTGAATCTTCCAAAAGTAATTTTAAAATTGTTACTTTAAAAATTACTGATTACACAGATAGTATATACTGTAAAGTATTTAGTAAAAGTGATGAAGAGTACCAAAAACTATGTAAAAAACTTAAACCTGGTAATTGGATTAAAATTAGAGGATACATTAAGAATGATGTATATTCGAGAGAACTAGTCCTTAATGCTCGTGATATAAATGTTTTGCATAAAGAAAGCAATGCCGTTTTTGATGATGCTGAAGAAAAAAGAGTAGAATTGCATACTCATACTTTTATGAGTCAAATGGATGGTTTAATTGAACCAAAAACATTAGTAAAAGAAGCTAGAAAAAGAGGATACAAAGCTATTGCTGTCACTGATCACAATGGCTGCCAGGCTTTTCCTGATGCTTATCATGTTGTCAGAGATATGAACAAGTCTTTAAAAGATGGTGAAGAGCCTTTTAAAGTTATTTATGGTTCTGAACTAGTTATGATTAATGACAGTGTTAATGTGGTTATTAGACCTAATGATAGTATTCTTTTAGACAATACTTATGTTGTTTTTGACTTTGAAACAACGGGGTTTAATTCTGGTGGTGGCGACTCAATTATTGAAGTTGGTGCTGTCAAAATGTTTAATGGCGAAATTATTGATAAGTTTTCAGAACTAATTAATCCAGGACGCAAACTTCCTAGCAAAATTACAGAGATTACTGGTATTACTGATGAAATGTTAGAAAATAAACCAAATGAAGAAGACGTTATTAAGAAATTTGTAGCTTGGTATGGTGACTTACCAATGGTCGCACATAATGCCAAATTTGATGTATCTTTTTTAGAGATGGCTTATCAAAAGTATAATTTAGGCAGTTATAATAATACCGTAATAGATACTTTGGAACTTTCAAGAACTTTAGATACTAATTATGCTAGGCATAGTTTATCAGCTTTAGTAAAACGTTATGATATTCCTTGGGATGAGAATGCCCATCATAGAGGCGATTATGATGCCGAAGGAACGGCTTTAATTTTTCACAAAATGATGCTTAAATTATCTGATCGCAATATGGAAAAAGTTAGTGATTTAGAAAAATTAGTTTCTAAAGATGAAATTCATAAATATGGGAGATCTTATCATATTAATGTTTTAGTAAAAAATAAGATCGGTTTAAAAAATCTTTTCAAAATTATAAGTTTGGCTAATACTAAGTATTTATACAAAACTCCTCGTATTTTACGTAGTGAAATTATTAAATATCGTAAAGGTTTATTAATAGGTAGCGGTTGTTACGAAAGTGAAATATTTGTAGAAGGTAGAAGCAAGAGTGAAGAAGAGTTATCTAATTTAGTTAAGTTTTATGATTATGTTGAAGTACAACCACCAGAATGCTACAATCATTTATTACAAATGAATGATTTTGCTAATCAAAATGAATTATTAGAACATCTAAAAAAAGTAATTAAAGTATCAGAAGAAGCTGGGGCTATTGTTGTTGCAACGGGAGATGTTCATCATTTGAATGAAGATGATAAAATTTTTAGAGAGATAATTGTTAATCAAAAAGTACCTGGTGGGGGAAGACATCCCCTTGCTAGGAATAATATTACCAATATTCCTAGTATGCATTTTAGGACTACCAAGGAAATGTTTGATGCCTTTAGTTTTTTAGATGAAGAAAAAGCTAGAGAGATAATTGTTACTAATACTAATAAAATAGCTGATATGATTGAAATAATTGAGGTTATTATTGAAACAGGTGGTGTGCCTTTTTCACCTAAGATTGATAAATCAGTTGAAACGGTTACTAAACTTGTTTATGATAAAGCTTCAAGTTGGTATGGAAACCCTCTTCCTTATAGTATTGAAGAGCGAATTGCTAAAGAACTGTACGGTGATGGTATTTATGCTAGTATTAAAGAAGAACTTTCAACAATAAACTTAAGTGAAGAAGAACTTATTCGTCAGTCCTTTTCTCGTTTACACGAAGTAATATTAAAAGGTTTTGATGAAGCAAAGAAAGTTATAAAAGATAATATAATAAAAAATGAACCAGATTTAGATGAAGCAGAAGTAAATAAAAAAGTTAAAAAATCATTAGGTGGTATTATTGGTGGAGGGTTTGATGTTATTTACTTAATAGCTCAAAAACTAGTTAAAAAATCCAATGACGATGGATATATTGTTGGTTCTAGGGGATCAGTTGGATCATCATTTGTGGCAACGATGATGGGTATTACAGAGGTCAATCCTTTGGCCCCTCACTATAGATGTCCTAAGTGTTTACATAGTACTTTTGAAGATGATAATGGGGAACCACTATCAAATACTTATTCATCGGGATTTGATTTACCTGACAAATATTGTCCTAAATGTAATAGTAAAATGATTAAAGATGGTAATGATATGCCTTTTGCAACCTTTCTGGGATTTAATGCCGACAAAGTCCCTGATATTGATTTAAACTTTTCTGATTTAAATCAAGCATCAGCGCATGAATACACTAAAGTATTGTTTGGCGTTGATAATGTTTATCGTGCTGGTACTATTGGTACGGTGGCAGATAAAACGGCTTTTGGATATGTTAAAGGTTATTGTGAAGATAAAGGAATATTTAAAAGAACAGCTGAGGTTGAGAGATTAGCTTTAGGTTGTACGGGCGTTAAAAGAACAACTGGTCAACACCCGGGTGGGATAGTTGTTATTCCAGGATACATGGATGTTTTCGATTTTACACCTTTTCAATTTCCTGCTGATGATGCAACGTCAGCATGGCGAACTACTCATTTTGATTATCATGCCATTGATGAAGATGTTTTAAAACTAGATATTTTAGGACATTCCGATCCAACGCAACTGCGTTTGATTCAAGATTTATCAGGTGATAATGTAATTGATGTTCCTCTTGATGACAAAGAAACGATGGGTATTTTCTTATCACCAAAACCACTGGGTGTTAGCGAAGAAGAAATTATGAATAAGACAGGTACCTTGGGAATTCCAGAATTTGGAACACCTTTTACAATTGGCTTAGTTTCCGATACTAAACCAACTACTTTTGCTGAACTTATTAAAATATCTGGTTTATCACACGGAACAGATGTATGGCTGGGAAATGCTAAAGAGCTAATTGATAACAATGTTATTCCATTTAGAGAAGTAATTGGTTGTCGTGATGATATAATGGTTTATTTAATGCAAAAAGGTATGAAACCAATTAAAGCTTTTAAAATTATGGAGTTTGTTAGAAAAGGCAAAGCTAGCAAAGATCCTGCTAGTTGGGCTGATTTTGCTAAAGAAATGAAGGAAGCTGGTATTGAAGATTGGTATATTGAATCGTGCCGTAAAATCAAATATATGTTTCCCAAAGCTCATGCTACGGCTTATGTTACTAGTGCTTTTAGGATAGCTTGGTACAAAGTGCATAAACCAGAATATTTTTATGCTTCTTGGTTTTCAACTAAAGCAACTGATTTTGATATTGAAGTTATGATTAAAGGATATAGTTCAATAAAAAGAAAGATTGAAGAGATTGTTTCCAAAGGGTATGATGCTACAAACAAAGAAAATGGTATTTTAGAATGTTTGCGATTAGCTTTAGAAATGACGGCGCGTGGTTTAAAATTTGGCAATGTTGATTTAATGAAAAGTGATGCTATGTATTTCAAAATAGCTGATGATCATAAAACTTTGATACCACCTTTTAAAACAATTGATGGCCTTGGTGATACGGTTGCAAATAAAATAGTTAGTGAAAGAGAAAATAAATATTTTTTAAGTATTGAAGATTTACAAAAAAGGGGTAAAGTTTCAGGAACAATTATTGATAAAATGAAAATGATGGGTATTTTAGACGGCTTAGATGAGTCTAGTCAATTAACTTTATTCTAGGAGGTATTTATGGATGAAGGTAAGATAATAGATGCTACTAAACAATCATTAATAACGGCAAAAGAGCATTATTTAGAAAAAGATGTAATATATGAAAAGGAATTAAAAAAATTATATAATGTTATTTTTATTAAAATAATCAATATATTGATAGGTAGAACTAATCAAACTTTATTAAAATATAAAAGATTAGAGATTCTTATTGCTTTGCTTGATTCTTTATGTCAGCATAATGATTTTATTTTGATAAAAGATAAATTAAAGAAGATGAGCGAAGATGCTAAAGATGAAATAGCTATTTTAAAACAATTAACAGATCATCTTAGATTATCTGTTAAACTTAATAATTATAAAGAATTATATAATGTTTTTGATTTGCTTATTTGTTTTACTAATCTTAGTGAAATGAGATATAAGAGATATGTTAAAATTAATACATGGATTGATTGTTTAATAAAAGGTATTTATTTTTTACCTAATGATAATAACCAATGTGAATACTCTATGTTACAAATGAAAATAAGATATAAATTTTACAGTTTATCATAGTATGATGGCGTTAATAACGCCATCTTTTTTGTTTGTTTTAAAATATATGTGGCATAATAAAAAATGAAATAGTTAAAATGACTTTTTACAAAGAGAGATTGACTTGCATTATCAAATATGATAACATTTAACTATAAAAATATAGGAGGAAGTATTAATATGAAAAAAGGTAAAGGTTTTACATTAATTGAGTTATTAGCTGTAATAGTAATATT
>JAQUUG010000088.1 GCA_028693965.1 Bacilli bacterium | reverse complement strand
AATCAAGTAAAACTATATGAAAAAATGCTTATTATTTTTTCACGTATACAAATTGAAATTAACAATTTGATTAATACAAAAGATAGATCTAACCACTTACATCATGCTTTAGATGCTTGCATTATCGCTGTTGCAGATGAAAAAATGACTTTTAGATTACAAAATTTCGCAAAAACTAGAGAAACTTTTTATAATGAGGAAACTGGCGAAATAAATACCAAAATCAAACTTGAAAAACCTTATGAAGAATATAGAAATGAGGTTATCTATAGAGTATATGAAAGAGATGATGAGGTTCTAAAAGAAAAACTTTCCAAATTAGCAAATTACAAGAATGTAGATTTAAAAAATGATGTTCAAGTACTATACCCATCAAGATCTGTTAATAAAAATATAACAGGTCCATTTACAAAAGAAACCTTATTTGGTTATAGAGATGGAAAAATAATAACAAGAGTATCTGTAGATAAATTAACAGAAAATGATTTGGAAAAGATTTTAAATATCAGTAATGGTTCAAATACTTTGATTGATGCAGTTAAAAAATGGTTTAAAGAGTCAAAAGATAAAAGAAGTAAATATCCAATTTTACCAGGAAAAGGCAATTACATAAAGAAGGTTACTCTTGTAGAGAGTGATGATATTAGAAGAAGGGTTAATGTTAAAGGTAATGTTTACGCTCAAAATGATAATTGCATAAGAGTTGATGTATATAAAAGAAAAGATGGTCAACAAGGATATTATATGGTCCCTGTATATTATTTCCAAAAAATTAAAGAGAAACAGAATAAAGAAGTATTTTATGAAATAATGTGGAAGCGAGGAGATCAGGGAAGAGATTATTTAACACAAAAACAAATAGATGAAAAGTTTGATTTAGTTTGTAGGCTTCCTAGATTTTCTCTAATTGAATTAGAATTAGTAAATGGTGCTAGAGGAATATGCTATACTGGAGGAGCTACGACTGGAAAATTTGAAATTTATAGTGTTTTAGGAGATAATTTTGATTTAATGTATTCACAATTAATAACTACACCGTTAAATCAAATTCAAAAAACTATTTCTCAAATTAAAAACATAAAAGTACGAAATATTTCAATTTTAGGAAAGCTTAATTAATGGGCTATAAACATCTATTAATAAAAAAATGTTTTAAATTATCTTTAAAGAATAATTCATTATGTATACAAAAAGAGGAAAATGAGGATACTGTTGTTATACCATTAGAAGATATTTCTGACATTTTAATAGAAGATCCTAAAACAATTTTAACAGCTAGACTTTTAACGGAATGTTCAAAAAATGGGATAACTTGTTATTTGTGTGATGAAAAATATAACCCTAATACTCAAATTGTTCCATATAATGTACATTATAATCATTTAGGAGTATTTAGAAAGCAAATGTCTTTGCCAAACGAAATAAAACAAAAGTTGTGGCAAAAAATAGTTGCATCAAAAATAAGCAATCAATGTTTGGTAGAAAGTTTTACTATGAATGATGAAAGAATTATCGATATGTTAAGTAATTATTCCAAAAGCGTTAAAATTAATGATAAAGATAATCGAGAAGGAATATCCTCTAAAGTTTATTTTACTTCATTGTTTGGTGATGATTTTATTAGATTTGGTAATTCCCCTATCTCTAATGCATTAAACTATGGATATACTATTATTTGTGGAGCTATCATTAGATGTTTAACATTGTATGGATTAAATACTTACATAGGTATATGGCATTCATCAGACCAAAATGCTTTTAATTTAGCATCGGATTTTATTGAACCTTTTAGGCCCATTGTTGATTATTATTGCTACTGGAACATTGATAAAATTGAATTTCCTTTGTCATCGGATAATAGAAAAGAATTAATAATGTTATTAAACCATAAAATAAGAATTAATAACAAACTTTGCACAATAGACTATGCTATTGAAACAGTAGCAAAAAGTTATTTAAAAGTGTTAGATACAAAAAATGAAAATGACTTAATTCTTCCTATTATAGAAAGTATAGACTTCACAAATGGAGAGTTCATATAATCAAATGAGACTATTTGCTATGTTTGATATACCAGTAGATACAAAAGAAGGCAAAAAGAGTTATGCAAATTTTAGAAAGTTTTTATTAAAAGATGGATTTATTATGTTACAATATTCGGTATATATAAGATATTGTCATAATCAAACAGATTGTTTAAAACATATTTTAAGGCTTAAGAAAAACAAGCCACTATATGGTAATGTAAAAGTTTTAAAAGTAACAGAGAGTCAATATAAAAGCATGATTTCGTTGATTGGTGAAAAGAGAAGTCAAGAAATTATAGATGAAGATAATGACACAATAATAATAGAGTAGCTATCAGCTACTCTATTATTAATTTGTTTATATATTGTAAAAATAGTTTCTCATAGTTATTTATTGGACAAATTTTAATATCGCTTTTATTATTTGATGATAAAGAAAAATTTTTATTTGTTAGTATTCTTCCAAAATTAATATTCGAGTTTGAAATAATAAAATCAGCTATTTTTATGAGTTCTTCTTGTGTGAACAATGTGTTATTAGTGATCATATATTCTTCAAATGTAAAATTATTAGATATTTCATTATCATTGCTATCAAGCATATTGCTTTGTTCTATCATTTTATAGATGTTAGTAAAGTCAATAATTCTATTTTCTCTAATATTAAAAACATTATATCTAGATAATGCAAACTGCAATGAAGTTGCTTTATTAGTAAACAAAACAAAAGTTGCGTTTTCTATATCTTTAATTAAGTCAAAAAAGTTCTTTGTTGATGCTTCATCATAATAACAATCAAAATCATCAATAATAATAATTTTATGATTAGTAGTATAGTTCAAATAATCAATTATTATATTCATTAATAATTCTCTAGAATTACTTGATGATGCATATTCAGAGGATATGTTAACTTTTATAGAGTTTAAAATTAAATCTTCAATATCTTCGTAATCTAATTGAATAGATATTTTTTCTATTGAATTTTGATTAATTAATGATAATAAATTGCCCAATTCATCATTTGTTTTAAGAAACTTTTTTGTAATGTAATCTGAAAATTCATTATTTTCATTAATTTTATTAATAATTGAATTGAAATACATCTTTTTCAATAAACTTTTTGTTGAAAATTTAATTTGTTCATCAATTGTTGAAAAAGAATCAATATAAATAACTTCATAATCATTTTTTAGTGGTTGATAACCGTCAATTTGAAAAATGGTTTTACTTTTTTGAGAAAAGCCATCTGCTAAGTAATTAGCAAATTTTGTTTTATTGGAATTGTTATATCCATAGAATATATTAACGTTTCCAAAACACAAATTTTTGCTAATATCGTTATAAATACATTTAATTTTCATTTTTTCCTCCATTTCCTTTTATTCTATCATACTTTATGATATAATAAAAGAGGATTTATCCAGGGGATTCCGACCTCTAGTAAATTTTAATAAGGATAGACCTTTTACTCTTTGCTCCTCTTCTTTATCAGATTCCGACCTCTAGTAAATTTTAATAAGGATAGACTTACACCAG
>JAQUUG010000019.1 GCA_028693965.1 Bacilli bacterium | reverse complement strand
TTTGAAAACTGTTTTTTTAAAAGGTGAAATTTCTAATTTAATGGCTCATTCAACAGGACACTTTTATTTTACATTAAAAGCTGATAATAGTAGAATAAGTGCAATTATGTTTAGTACTAATACTAAAAGATTAACTTTTACACCCACTGAAGGTAGTAAAGTTCTTGTCACAGGACGTGTTAGTATATATGAAACAACTGGTAATTATCAGATTTATGTTGAGGATATGATTGAAGACGGGATTGGGAATTTATATATTGCTTTTGAAAAACTTAAAAACAAATTAACAGAAGAAGGTTTATTTGACAGTAAATATAAAAAACCTATTCCAAAAATACCAGATAAGATTGGTGTCGTAACAGCGCCAACTGGAGCTGCTATTAAAGATATTATTACAACAATAAAAAGAAGATTTCCTCTAAGCCAAATATATCTATTTCCAGCTCTAGTCCAAGGTGAAAATGCTAGTAGTGATATTGTTAAAAAAATAGGGCAAGCGGATGCTTTTGGACTAGATGTTTTAATAGTTGGTAGAGGAGGCGGCTCAATTGAAGATTTATGGCCGTTTAATGAAGAAATAGTAGCTCGAGCTATATTTGCTTGCCAAACACCTGTTATCAGTGCTGTAGGTCATGAAATAGATTATACGATTAGTGATTTTGTATCAGACTTAAGAGCACCAACACCAACTGGAGCTGGTGAATTAGCTGTACCTAATTTAAAAGATCTTCTTTTAAATTTAGATCAATTATCTATTAGATTAAATGAAAACATTAATAAACAATTAAAAATAAAACAAATTGCTTTAAATAATTTAAAAAACAATTACATCTTAAAAAAACCTCAAATTATTTATGAAAATCATCAACAGAAATTAGATGGTTATTTAATTAAACTAACTGATTTAATAAACTATAAGTATGAGAAAGCTTGTGAAAAGCTTAGTAATATTAAAAAAAATAATATCTTAATTAATCCTCATACTCTATACGAAAAACAAGCCACTAATTTAAATTATTTAATTGATAAACTTAATATTATAAATCCTTTAAATGTTTTAAAAAGAGGTTATAATATTACTTATAAAGAAAATAATATTGTTAAAAGCATTGATGATATAAAAATTGATGATGTATTAAAATTACGCTTATGTGATGGCACTATTGAAACAAAAGTAATAGGAAAGGAGCACATTGATGAGTAAAAAAGAACAAAATTTTGAAGAAAAAATTAAAGAATTAGAAGTTATTATAAGTGAATTAGAAAATGGGAATATTGATTTAGAAACTTCCATTGAAAAATACACTTATGCCATGAAGCTTGTTAAAGAATGTGATGATAAGCTTAAAAACATAGAAGATAAAATGGCTCAAATTGTTTTAGAAAACAACGAAACAAAACCATTTGATGTTGAATAAGAATGCTTTAATTGGCATTTTTTTCTTTAATATTTTTACCTTTTTGTTTCATAATAATACTGTGTAATCTGCACAAAAAGGAGATGTGTTATGTTTTTAAAAAAAATTAAAAAAGCATATCTTACAGTATTTCTTTTAACATTACTTATTATTCCAAATTATGCCTATGCTTATTCAGATTACATACTAGCAGGAGGAGAAAATATTGGTATTGAATTAAATGCTAGTGGCGTGTTAGTAGTAGGAATGTACCAAGTAAATGGTTTATATCCTGCTAAAGAAGCTGGCCTTCAAGTTGGTGATACCATTACTAAAGTAAATGGGGAACAAGTTAGTGATATCACATCATTAGTTGCTGCTATTAATCGAATTACTTCAAATAATGTAAAATTAACTTATATTAGAAACAGTACTACTAAACAAACAACTTTGCAACTATATAAAGATGAAAACAATGTTTATAAAACAGGTCTTTATGTTAAAGATAGTATAACAGGAATAGGGACTTTAAGCTTCATTGACCCTAATACAAAAATATTTGGTGCATTAGGACATGAAATCACTGAAAAGTCGACTGGCAAAATACTAGAGATAAAAGATGGTACTATATTTGATTCAACCGTTGTTAGTATTAATAAAAGTGAAAATGGTAGTCCTGGTGAAAAAACAGCTAGGTATTATGTTAACGAGGTAAATGGCAGCGTAGTTGAAAATACTGCTCAAGGTATTTTTGGTACTTATACTGAAGAAATACCTGATAAAAAGTTATATAAGGTAGCACAGCCAGATGAAATACAAACTGGTAGTGCTAGTATATTAACTGTATTAAATGGTACTGAAATAGGGACATATGATATTAATATTTTAAAAATAAGTAATGGTACTAATCAAAAAACAAAAAATATTTTGTTTGAAATAGTAGATGAGGAACTATTAGAAATAACTGGTGGTATTGTACAAGGAATGAGTGGTAGTCCAATTATTCAAGGTGATTATATTATAGGAGCGATAACTCACGTGGTTATTAATGAGCCTACCAAAGGTTATGGAATATTTATAACTAATATGTTAGAAGAAGCTGAAAACTAAAAAAAACGAGAAAATCTCGTTTTTTTTTAATAGTAAAGCAAGGTGGCGATAAAAGAAATAACCATAACAATTAAAAGGAATATTGCTACTATTTTCTCATAATTCATTTTTTTCTTTTTTCTTTTTTTATTTGCCATAAATACACCTCACATAATATTATAACTTACTATTTAAAAAAAAGGAATATATTTTTTAGATTTTAATATGATTAATTGAGGTGTAATATGAAGCAAAAATGGGACAAGTTAAGGAAAAAAATTAAAATCAATAAAAAAATGACTATCTTTTTTACTATTATCACAATAATAGCGCTAATTACAGGAACGGTTTATGCTCTCTTTTTAAGTAGTGAAGACAAGGTTTTAGTAGTAGAACAAATTAATCAATTTATAACTAATATTAGTGATTCTAAAATTGATTATATACAAGCTTTAATAGGAGCTCTTTCATCTAATTTACTTTTTGCTTTGGCAATATGGCTATTTGGCTTATCAGTTATTGGAGTACCAATCATGATTATTATGTATTTTTTAAAAGTGTTTATATTAGGCTTTTCCATTGCTAGTATAATTACTAGTTATAGTTTTAAAGGAATATTAGTTTCTTTAATGTATGTTTTCCCACATCATATTATTAATATTTTAATTATTAATATTTTATTAATATACGCCATGGCATTATCTAGTAAATTATCTACTTCTGTTATAAAAAAGAAAAGTATTGATTTCAAGCCTATAATTAACAAATATTTATTTATTTTACTAATTACATCAGGAGTAATGGTGTTAACGTCTTTATGGGAAGTATTCATCACACCTATATTAATTAAATTAATTATTCCAATTCTTTAAAGGTTTATTAAACAATGGTTAGTGTGGTATAATTATTTATAGGTGATATTTATGAAAAAAGTTGTAGTAGGAATTAGTGGTGGCGTTGATAGTAGTGTTGCAGCTATTTTATTAAAAAAACAAGGCTATGATGTAATCGGCCTTTTTATGCGTAATTGGGATAGTAGTATTAATAATGATTATTTAGGTAATCCTAATATTGATCATAATATTTGCCCGCAAGAAGAAGATTATAATGATGCTGTAAAAGTTTGTGAAAAAATTGGTATACCACTATATAGAGTTGATTTTGTTAAAGAATATTGGGATTATGTTTTTACTTACTTCTTAGATGAATTAAAAAAAGGAAGGACGCCTAATCCTGATTTGATGTGTAATAAGTATATTAAGTTTGATATGTTTGCAAAGGAGGCTATAAAATTAGGTGCTGATTTTATAGCTACTGGACATTATGCTAAAACAAAAAATGGTAAGCTATATAAAGCTATTGATACAAATAAAGATCAAACTTATTTTTTAGGACAAGTTAGTTCTAAACAGCTACAAAATGTTTTATTTCCATTAGGTGATTTGATTAAACCAGAAGTAAGAAAAATTGCTCGTGAATATGATTTAATTACTGCTAATAAAAAAGACTCAACTGGTATATGTTTTATTGGTGAACGTAATTTTGCTAAATTTCTTGACAATTATTTACCTAACACAAGTGGAGATATTGTTAATATTGAAACAAATGAAGTGGTTGGAATGCATTATGGACTAATGCATTATACGATTGGTCAGCGAAGAGGATTAAATATTGGTGGCAATAACGATAAGTTATTTGTTGTTGGTAAAGATTTAAGCAAAAATATTCTTTTAGTTGCTCTTGGGGAAAATAATGAGTATTTGTATAGTGATATGGCCATAATTGATAATGTTAACTTTATATCGGAATTAAAACCAAGTGCGTGCCATGCTAAATTTAGATACCGTCAGAAAGATAATGATGTTACTGTTGAATATCATGATGATTATATGATAGTAAAATATCCACAAAAAATAAAAGCTGTAACACCAGGACAAGCTTGTGTTTTATATTTAAATGATGAATGTCTTGGAAGTGGTATCATTAAAGAAGTATATAAAAATGGTGAAAAAATTACATACTTATAAAGTATACTATTACTTTACACTTGACATTTGACAAAAATGTGTTAGAATGATAGTAGGAGGTTTTAAAAGGATATGGAAAGATTGAATGATATTTTATATGAAGTAGGAATTTCTAAAGTAAAGCTTGCTAAATATTTAGGAGTTTCTAGACAAATGGTTTATAATTATTTGGAAGTTGACGATTTACATAAATGGCCAAAAGATAAGAGAGTGATGCTACTTAATTTGCTTGGACTTAAAACGGTAGAGGAACTTGATGATTTAAAAATAGATACTGATTATATTCAAAATATAGAAATGCGCATTAATTCTTTATTTGATAATAAAAATGATATTGAGGATTGTGATAATTGGGGTGAGGGCTTAAAAAAAGATGATAAAGTCCTTCTAAAAAATATTATTTTAGCTATCAAAGAAAGGTTAGGGGACGATGATAGTAGTGAATCATATAATACCTTTAAATATATGTATCACTTTATTCAAAGTTTAGATACTAATAAGGAACTTAAGTATATTTTAGCTTATGTTTCTAAAATGACAAGTTTTACTCCTGATGCTCATGAGTTTGTATTTAATGATGAAGAACAGTTTATTTTTGAAAGTATTATGTTTTCAGCAATGACACTGTATAATAGTGGTGGTGCTTCAAAATCTAAATTAACTGAATCTCATCGCCGTTTTGCAAATCAAATTGAACATAAGTTAGAAGAAAAAATGAGCAGAACTTTAGAACTAAATTCTGCTAAAGTACAAGCTTTAAAGGAACTTGGGTATACGGAAATTAGTGAAAAAAATGCAGCTGAAGTACTTGAAAAGATAGCAGAAATACAATCGAGAAAAGTAGTAAATTAATTATAATTATATAAAACACAACTTCCTATAATGTATATTATGTTAAATAGTGAGTTGTGTTTTTCTTTTTAATTAATTGTAAAATATTATTAGGTATAGAATTAGATGATAAATCACATTATAATAAGACTAGTATTAAAAATGATAAATTTAAAAGCAAATTATTTAAAGAACTTAGTTTAAATCTTTTTAGATATAAAGTTTCATATAAATATGATTTTTCTAATTTAAATAGTTACTTATATGAATTAGAAAATTCAGTAATAGCTAAAGAACAGATGGTGAGTGTTGAAAGTTAAAAATTTATTAATAAAATTGTATAAATTGTAATTTATCTGTTAATAATATTAACGGGTGATTATAATGAAAAAGAATAAAAAATTGCAATCTAGCAATGATATTACTAATTGTAATAAAGTAAGTTCAAAAAGCAAAAACGTCGGTTTTAACAAAGAAAACGTTAGACATGACGATGATGATGCACATTCATTTGAACTTGATGAAAATTCAGAGCATTCTTTTGAATTAAGAGATTAGATTGTATGTTTAATGCCCAAAGGAAAGATTAATTCTTTTCTTTTTTTATTAAAGGAAATATTTCTGTAAAAACTAAACTAATCATAATTCCACTTACCATAGCATACATAACTCCTAAATAACTTATTTTTAAGTTACTAAAAAATAACCAACCAATGACTGCCCCTAATAATTCTGATAATCCTGCTATCGTTGTATAAAATAGGGCACTCCCCTTTCTTTTAGTCGAAATGTAAAAAGGAAGTGTAATTAATATTCCTTCGGGGATGTTATGAGCTGCAATAGCTAGAGCCATTTTTAAGCCTAATTTTAGACTATTTTCCGTTGTCAAGTATGTTATAATCCCTTCAGGAATATTGTGAATAATAAGCGAAATAGTAGCTATTATCCCTACTCTATACATCTGATCATTTGTTTTAAAATCAAATAATTTTATAATAAAAAATCCTATAATAAATGATGTAAAAATTATACTAAAAGTAGTTAATTTATAATAGTTATAATTAAGCAATTTAATAGCAGTTGGTATTAGTTCTACAAGACAAATATATATTATAATAAAGCTAGATATTTTAAAAATATTAATAAGATATTTATTAATATTTTTAAAATAAAAAACTAAAAAAGAACCAATTATAGTACTAATGCCAGCAATAAAGGTAATAATAAAACTAGTCATTATTGCCTTTGCTTGCTTTTACCATCCATAGTTGTTTTTCAAAATAAGATAATTGTGAGCTAATAATACCACTAGTGGTATCATCTCCTAATTTTGAAAAATAATTAACTAAATCATAAGCTAATGAAATCATAAAACTAAAACTATTTTCTAAAATATCTAATACTTGTTTACTAGTATAATTCTGACTTTTCATTGATTTGATAGTAGAAATTTCTTCATATTCGGTAAGTGATGTGACAGGAAAACTACCAATCATTTTAATTCGTTCAGCAATTTCATCGTACATATCAGCAACTTTACGATAATAGTCATCTAATTTTAAGTGCAAAGTAAAAAAGTCATTACCTATAACATTAAAATGTAAATTGTATAAATTATTATTTAAAACTTTTAAATTAGATAAATATTGATTAAGAATTACTTCTGGTTTTAAATTATTATTCATAAAAACCTCCCATAACATTATATGAGAGGTTTAGTAATTATATTAAACTATTGATCAAATTAGTAAATTCTTCAGTTATTTCATCTAATCTTTCTTTTGTTTTTGCCTCAAAACGAGCTGTTAAATTTGGTCCTGTATTAGATGCTCTAACAAGTGCCCAACCATCTTCAAATTGTGCTCTAACACCATCTATATCAATAAATGAATAGTACTTATCAAGACAGTATTTTTTTATTTCTTCAACTATTTTAAATTTATTTTCATCAGTTGTCAAAAATTTAATTTCATCAGTAGCATAGTACTTATTAATACCATCTAATAAGGAGCTTAGAGGTTTATTAATATGTGATAATTGTTCAATTAATCTAATGCCGTTGTAAATACCATCATCATATCCTGGAAACTTATCACGGTAGTAAATATGTCCTGAATATTCACCACCAAAGACAAAATCGCCTTTTTGCATCATCATATTGATGTATGAGTTACCGGTACGATACATAGTTGAATGATAACCTAGTTTTTCTAATTCATCAATTAGTGATTTGGAACATTTTACATCAAATAAGGCTTTTTTATCTTTAAGTATTGGTGCAAGAAGACGATAAATAATTAACATATGCATATCAGCACTTAAAATATTACCTTTTTCATCTACAATACCTACTCTATCAGCATCACCATCAATGCCAATACCAAGATCATAGTTTAATTCTAAAACTTTATTTTTTAAATCAATCATATTGCTTTTTACAGATGGATCAGGATGATGATTTGGAAAATCGCCATCACTATCACAATATAACAAGTAATATTCAATATTTAGTTGTTTTAAAATATCATTTACAATGATACTACCAGTACCATTACCGCAATCGACAACGACTTTTATTTTTTTGGAACCAATATTGGTTGACTCTTTAATTAATTTTAAATAATCTTGTTTAATATCTTGCTTTGTTATGATACCATTACCAGATTGAAAATCACCTTTGATAACGAAATCACGAAAGTCTATAATTGCTTTTCCATAAGCATTACCTATATTAGAAAAAGCTATCTTAAAACCATTATATTCTTTAGGATTATGGCTTGCAGTAATCATAATTCCTGCTGTAAATCCTAAGTGTTTTCTTGCAAAGTAGTACATTGGTGTCGTAACTAGACCAATACTAGTAACATCAACACCAGTACTTAAAATACCTTTAGATAGTGTATCAAATATAAGTGGTGATGAATGTCTATTATCATAGCCGATAATTACTTTATCATATCCCATTTTACTAACATAACTGCCAAAACCTTTACCGATTGTATAAGCAACCTCCGGGTCAATGTCAGTTCCATAAATACCTCTAATATCATATTCTCTAAAAATAGCTGTGTTTATTTTCATATATATTTCCTCCTTTTATGCATGTGGGTGACTTTTTAAATAATTTTCTTTGAGTTTGTTTTGTGAAACGTGAGTATATATTTGCGTAGTAGCAATACTTTCATGTCCTAATAAGCTTTGGATAACTCTTAAATCAGCTCCATTATCAAGCATATGCGTAGCAAATGAATATCTTAGAATATGTGGATGAGTCTTTATCCCTTGTTTTTCCGCAATTTTTTGTAAAATAATAAAAAAGTTAGCTCGCGTCATTTTTTCAGTGTGATTAGTAATAAATAAATAATTACTGTTCTTACATTTAAATTGCTGACGATATTTACTAAGATAAACAATTAAATAATTATTGGTATAATCAGCCAAAGGTATGGTTCTTTCTTTATTCCCTTTGCCTGTCACTCTAATTATTTTATTTTTAGTATCTATATTAGCAAAAGTTAAATTCACTAATTCGCTAATTCTAAGACCAGTTGCATACATTAGTTCTAACATGGCTTTATTACGATAATCATATTTGTTTTTAAGTTCAATTTTTAATATAGCGTTAACATCAGTACTTGACATAACGCTAGGAATACTTTTTTTAATTTTAGGTGTATCAATAAATTCAAGAGGATTTTTAGTAATAATTTTTTCGATAATTAAATATTTATAAAAGCCTTTTAAAGTAGTAATAATATTAGCAACGCTTTTAGAATCTAATTCATTTAGTGTTTTTAAGTAATTAACAATATCATTTCTATTGACTTTAATGATATTAATATTACTTTGATAACAATATTGATTAAATTTATATAGATGCCTTTGATATGTTTCTTTAGTATTATTACTATATTTTTTATCAATAATTAAATAATCTAGATAGTCTTTTAAATATTCATTTATGATCATGCTATCACCTACTTTATTATAGCACATTTATAGAATAAATATTTAATTTATGGTATAATTTTATAGGTGATGTAAAGTGTATGAACCTTTAGCTATTAAAATGCGTCCTCTTAATATAAGTGATATTATTGGTCAAAAACATTTGGTTGCGGAAGACCAAGTTATCTTTAATATAATTAAAAATAAATATTTAACTTCTATGCTTTTTTATGGAAAACCAGGTACTGGCAAAACATCTTTAGCACTTGTGATAGTTAATGAATTAAAATGTAAATATCGTCTTTTAAATGCGGTAATAAATAATAAACAAGATTTTAATGAAGCCATTGAAGAAGCAAAAATGTATCAAGGCTTAGTTATCATTGTTGATGAAATCCACAGAATGAATAAAGATAAACAAGATTTATTATTACCTTATTTAGAAAGTGGTTTAATTACTTTAATAGGTCTTACGACTTCTAACCCATATCATAAAATCAATCCTGCTATTAGGAGCAGGTGTCAAATTTTTGAGTTAAAAGAATTAACAATTACAGATATATGTGATGGAATTAAATTAGTCTTAAAAAAAGATTTATTGAAAAATTTATTAATAGATGATGAAAGTATAAAATATATTGCAGCAGCATCTTCTGGTGACTTAAGATATGCTTACAATTTACTAGAATTAGCATATAATAGTACATCAGATTATAAGATTGATATGGAAGTTTTAAAAAAAATAAACAGCAAACCTGTTTTCTTTCATGATCATGATGAAGATGGTCATTATGACGTTCTAAGTGCTTTACAAAAATCGATTCGTGGCAGTGATGTTAATGCTGCCCTTCATTATTTAGCAAGGCTAATAGAAGCAGGAGATTTTGATAGTATCTATCGAAGACTTACAGTAATTGCTTATGAAGATATTGGACTTGCCAATCCTAGCATGGGAATTAAAATAGAAAGTGCGATTAATGCTGCAGAGCGATTAGGCATGCCTGAAGCTAGAATTCCTCTTAGTGTTATTGCAATTGAACTAGCTTTATCTCCTAAGTCTAACAGTGCCTATATGGCGCTTGATAACGCTTTAAATGATATTAGAAGTGGCAATACTGGTAATGTACCTAATCATATTAAAACCAATTCTAATAAATACTTATATCCCCATAATTATCCAAATGCTTATGTTAAACAGCAGTATTTACCAGATAACTTAATAAATAGAAAATATTATGCTCCTAAAACAACTAGTCAAACGGAATTAAATTATAAAAAAATATACGATAAAATAGAAAAAATATCAAATTCTTGATATTTTTTTAAATATTAATAATAAATAATTCTAATCCTAAATATTTATCAATAACGCCTGTTTTAATATTAATATCTAGGTTTGCTAGATCACTAAGTAATTTGATTAAGCCTTGACTGGTATATGCCCTACTCTTTTCTTTAGCTAATTTAACTCGATAGGGGTGGATATCAAGTTCAGCTGCTATATCTTTTTCACTATAGCCTTTTTTAGTCAATTCCTTAGTTTGATAAATAATTCTAATATTGCTTGCAAGCATACTAATGACTTTAATGGGTTCTTCGCCCATTTTAATAAATTCATTATATATTTCTAAAGCTTGCATTTTTTTTCTTAAAATAATTGTTTCAATAAAATTAAATATGTCGGTATTGATATTTTTGGTAGTCAAATTATTAATATCATCAATAGTGATGATTGTTTCATTATCTTTATATAATTTGATTTTTACTATTTCTTGCTCAATCATTCCAAGATCAATACCAACTCTATCTATTAATAATTTTATTGTATTATTATCGATTTGGTATCCAGAAAATAAATTCATAACGTAATTGTTAATGTTATCTATTTTATTACATTCAATAATTTGGTATTTATTTTTAATGGCTTTAGTAATCTTTTTACGCTCATCTAATTTTTCATTATTTACTGTGAATATAACAATGGTGTGAGGATTAGGATTATCAATGTAGGATAAAAGTTTTTTTTCATCATCATCACTAAAAGTTATTTTAGAATTAGATGTAAAGATCAAACTATTATCTACTATTGTAATTTTATTGTCTTCAAACAATGATATTGTTTCAAAATCGGTAAAAACATCTATAAAAGGAACCTCTGATAAATCAAATTTATTGATATTAATATTTTCAATGCTATTATTTGCTATTATTTTTTTTATTTCCTTATTAATTAAAAAATTATTATTACCATATATTAGATATATCATCCTATCACCATACCTGTATTAATTATATCATAAAAAAGTTAAAACCAAGTTTAAGATTATTAATTTGATAATTATTTTATATAAAAAAGTAATAATTACTATTACTTTTTAGAGGCTTTACTATCTTCTAGTTTTCCATTAACTAGGTAGTATAAAATATCAACTTTTTGTTTGATTTTACTTGAGTGGGAAATGATAATTACACATTTATTATCATCATGCGCTAAAGAAGTTAATATTTCAATAATTTCATTTTCTGTTTCTTTATCTAAGTTGCCAGTTGGCTCATCAGCTAATATAACTTCTGCACCATATGATAAGGCTCTAGCAATACTAACTCTTTGTTGTTCTCCACCAGATAATTGTAATATTTTTCGTTTAGCTTTTTCTTCATCAATACCAACTCTATCTAATAGTTTTATAGCTAATTCTTCTTGTTTTTTATTGGACATTTTTACTTTACTAATATCCATTGATAAAACAACATTTTCTAAAGCAGTAAGATGGGGTAATAAATTATAACTTTGAAAAATAACGCCAATTTCATTACTACGATAATCATCTTTATTCATTTTATTTAAGTTTTTGCCTTTATATAAAATTTGCCCTTTTTTAACCGTTTCTAACCCAGCTATTAGTGATAGTAAAGTTGATTTACCAGCACCACTTTTACCAAAAACACCATAAACTTTGCCTTTTTCAAATTCCATATCAATATCTTTTAGGACATCTTTATCAGCAGTATAACTAAAGTATACATTTTCTAATTTTATTATACTCATAATCTCACCTCACGCTCTATTTTGTAATATCTTATTAGGTTCGTATTTATTAATAAATAATACTGATATTACCCCACTAACGGTTGTTAAAGTAATACATACTAATAATAATTCAAATATTGTTTTAATATCTAGACTAACATTTAAAGTATCAACATAATCAAGACTACCATAATTAATATCACCAATATCATTCATACCACCACGACCACCGTTCATACTTGGTCTTTCAAAATTACCGCTGCCAAAGTTTTCTGTTTGACTTGATTGCTCACTATTCATTGATTCTATTTCATTAGCAAGCATTGAGTTAGTTACTGGTTGTGATAATAACACGCCAATAGTAATACCAATAATTAAAGATCCTAATGATACCATAAATATTTCAGCAACTATTTGCATAGTTACTTTTAATTTGTTCATACCAATGGCTCTTAAAACGCCAATTTCATATTTTCTTTCTCTAATATTTATCATATTAATAATACCAATTACTACCGCGCCAACAATTAAAATAATAATTAAGAAACTAACACTAAAACTACTTAAATTTTTAATAGGTTCTAGTGTAGCTGTTACTTCATCTTCATTGGTTGTAATTTGATATAAATCACTTAATCCTTTACTTCTAACTTCCGCTTCATAAGCTTCTAAATCACTAGAAGATTCTAAGTAAAATTTAGCTGTTAATCCTTCACTAGTTTGCATCATCATACCATGCCCAAAATCCTCTTTATCAGCATCATCAGTTGTATCATCGTCAGTTACATTAGATTCAGCTTCAATAAAAGCTTCTATGCTAGTAAAATTAGTATATATTTGGTTACGACTATTTGTGGCATTCATACTGATAAAATTATTACTTTCTACTTCACTATCGTCTGAGTAAATACCTAAAATAGTAAAGGTATAAGCTACGGTCTCATCACTTGGCAAATATAGTTCAACCTCATCTCCTACTTTCAAGTCATTTTCTAAAGCTAATTCTTCACTGATAACAATTACCGCATCAGTGTTATCACTTTCAATCATTGAACCATCAATAATTTTTTTAACACCATCAACAAAATCATTAATATAAGCAGCATTAGAATAAGCACTTAATCTAAAATCACCAATTGATCCAAAACTACCACTTTGACCACCAAATTTATCATCGCTAGAGTTATCAGATGAATCACTATCAAGGTCATATGAAATAGCAGTTAAATCAGTTCCACTAACCGTTGTTTCCATTGTATAATAATAATCAGTTACATAATCAGAATCACCATATTCAATAACTTTTTCAATTGTTAAAGATTCATATTCTGCTTTTTCTTCATCAGTTGCATCACGATAACTCATCGTATCTAATGTAAAGCTTATTTCTAAAAGATTACTATTTATGTAAGACTGAATTAAAGCATCACTTGAATCTTTAATTGATAAAGCAATACAAGCACTTACAATAATAGCTGTAATAATAATACCAATTAAGATATTTCGTCCTTTTCCTCTTACTAAACTTAAATATGCGTTTTTAATAATATACATAATCTTCTTCCTTTCATTAAAAATTTTAATAGTTTAATGTGTAAACTAGGTGAAAATAATTTGATATATGAATGAAAACAAAATGTGACATATTATGCTTGTCATTTTTTTTAAAGTGTGTTAATATGTTATATAAATAAAGGGGTGATCTTATATGATTAAATTAGATAGTAAAGGATTATTTATTATCATTTCTGGTCCTAGTGGCGTTGGTAAAGGGACAATATGTCAATCCTTAATTGCTAATAATCCACAAATAAAATTATCTGTTTCAGCTACAACAAGAGAAAAACGAAAAGGAGAAATAAATGGTGTCAATTATTACTTTCTAACTAAAGAGGCTTTTGAAAAAGACATTGCTAAAGGTGAATTTTTAGAATACGCTATAGTTCATAATAATGAATATTATGGCACTCCCAAAAGTTTTGTTTTAAGTGAGTTACAGAATGGTCATGATATTATTTTAGAAATAGACATTAATGGTGCTTTGCAAATAAAAAAACAATTTCCAAATGCCCTATTTATATTTATTATGCCACCAACTATCGAAGAGTTAAAATCTAGATTATTAAAAAGAGGCACTGAATCAAAAGAAAAATTAGTTGATCGTTTTAAAAATGCTTATAAAGAAATTAATGAAATTGATAAATATAACTATGTTGTTGTTAATGATGATTTAAACCATGCTATTAAGAAAGTTCAAGCTATTATTGATGCAGAAAAATGCAAAGTTAGTCGGATTGAAGAACTTGATTTAAATACAGTTGAAGAAGAAATTCATGAAATAATTGTCGAACTAAAAAAGTGATTTATTCATCACTTTTTTTAATATTAAAATAGAAAACAGTACCTTTATTAATAACTGAATGAACACCATATTCAAGGCTGTGAGCGGTTAATATATTTTTAACAATGGATAAACCAAGCCCAGTGCCTTTACTCTTACGATGATAATTTTTATCGACCTTGTAATATTTATCCCAAATTAGTTTAACTTTTTCATCGGAAATACCTTTACCCGTATCTTTTATTTCAACTTTATAATAGATATCATTACTACTAATAACTATTTCTATAATCTTATCTTTGCCAGTATAATTAATAGCATTATTAACTAGATTATATATAACTTGTTCAATTCTTTTTTTATCTGCATAAACCATTGCATGATTTTTATATTCAAAAATAAATTGATAATCTTCAGTTTCCGTTAATATTTTAAATTGCTTAATAATATTTTTAATTACGCCTGTTAAATCAAATCGTTCGTATTGTAAAACATAAGTACCCGATTGCATACTAGATAAATCTAATATATCATTAACAAGTAAATTTAAGCGATCGGTTTCATTAATAATCACGTTTAAATTATCATTACGCTTTTCTTTATTTTTATAGGTTAAATCTCTAATCATTTCGGCATAAGCTTTAATCATAGTAAGTGGTGTTTTTAAATCATGAGAGACATTAGCCATTAAATCTCTTCTTAATTCATCAGTACGTGCTAACTCTTTATTAGCATAATTAAGAGTTGTGGCTAGCTGTCTTATTTCATCTGCGCCATCACTTTCATCAAATGAAGTATCATGATCACCATCAGCCATTTTTTTAGCAATTTTGTTTATTTTAACAATTGGTTTTGATAGTTTTTGTGATATAAAATAAGCAATAACAGATGATAAAGCAATAACAATAACAGTAACTATAATTAATTGATTTTTTAAAATGGTTATCGTTGAATCAATTGGTTCTAAAGAAGTATTTATAAAAGCATAAATATTATTTTCTATTTCGACACCATAAAAAATAGTTTTGTTATTAAGTCTCGTGTTAACGGTAATTAAACTATGATTAGATGAAGAACCATTCATAAAGTTTTTTTTAAAAGTATTAATTTCTTCACTATAATTAATTTCCACATTACAACCACGATTAAAGTTTTTTGAATCATAAATAATATTGTTACTTCTAATAACTTGAATACATACGCCGCTATCATAAGATAATAAATCTAATTTATTATCATCATCATATATATTAGTAACTTGATTAGCAATTGTTTCTATTTCTTTTGTTTTAACCCATTCATAATATGTATTAATAAAAATGACTTGAAAAAACCAAAGAAATGCTAAAATAGCTAAAGAAAAGACTACTAAATAGATTAATATTTGAGCACGAATGCTATTTTTCTTTAATTTCAAACTTATATCCCATTCCTCTAACTGTACTTATTAAATCACGATATTCACCTAAGTTATTACGAAGCATTTTAATATGCGTATCTATAGTTCTAGCATCACCAAAAAAATCATAACCCCAAATTTTACTAAGCAATTGCTCTCTTGATAAAGCAATTTTATTATTTTTAACAAAATAGCACAATAATTCATATTCTTTAGGTGTCAATTTAATTTCCTTATCGTCAATATAAAGAGAATGTCCTTTATAATCAATTACTAAACCTTTATAATTAAAATTATCTTCTTCATTTAAATTATTTCGTTTTAAAACAGCTTTAATTCTAGCAATTAGTTCTTTAGGACTAAATGGTTTAGTTATATAATCATCTATGCCCATTTCAAAACCAAATAATTTGTCATATTCATCAGTACGAGCTGATAACATAATGATTGGTATATTTTTGATTTTTTTGATTTCGCGGCATGTACCAAAACCGTCTAGTTTAGGCATCATAATATCTAGAATAATTAAATCAATGTCATTATTTTCAACTATTTCAATAGTTTTGAACCCATCTTCAGCTTCAAATACTTCATAGCCTTCAAAACTAGCATATTCTTTAATGACATTTCTAATTAATAATTCATCATCAACAATTAATATTTTCACAAAATCCCTCTTTTCTAATTACTATTATACTTTATTTTGTGTAAAATGAGTGAAAAAAATTTTAAAACACCAAAAACTCTATGTAATATACATAGAGTTTTTAAGTCGTCATTATTGCTAATGACATTATTAATATGACACTCATTAATAAAATTATACTATATTTTTATCATTTTTTTTAAATAA
>JAQUUG010000087.1 GCA_028693965.1 Bacilli bacterium | reverse complement strand
AAAATATTTTAGATGGTAGTGAAGAAGTTATTAGTGCCGCTAGTTGCACAACTAACTGTTTAGCGCCAGTTTTAAAAGTTTTAGATGATAACTTTGGTGTTGAAAAAGGTTTTATGACCACTGTTCATGCTTATACTAATGATCAAGCAACTTTAGATATTGCTCATAAGAAAGGAATTGAGGCTCGTCGTGGTCGCGCCGCAGCAGCCAATATTGTTCCTACTTCAACAGGAGCAGCTAAAGCGATTGGATTAGTTATTCCTAATTTACAAGGGAAACTAGATGGTGGGGCTTTTAGAGTTCCTACTATAACTGGTTCACTTGTAGATTTAACTCTAGAACTACACAAACCAGTTAGTGTTGATATTTTAAATGAAACGTTAATAGCAAACCAAAATGAAACCCTAGGATTTACTATGGATCCAATTGTATCTAGTGATATTATTGGAACACATTATGGGTCTTTGGTAGATGGTTTATCAACTAAGGTATTAGAAAATGATGGCAAGCAATTAATAAAAGTTGTTGCATGGTATGATAACGAGATGGGTTATAGTGCACAGATGGTTAGAACAGCATTGTATTTAGGAAAGTTTTTATAATAAAAAATAGTGACAAGTAGGTCACTATTTTTACTAACTAGCTTGAATAATAATGAAAAAAAGTATAAAATATATATAAGATGGGTGATATGATGAAAAATAGAGGTTTTACTATGACCGAATTACTTGGGGTCATTGTTGTTCTATCATTGATATTGTTAGTTAGTATGCCAAGTATTATTAATACTATTAAGGGTAACTCAAAAGGGCAATATGATACTTTTTTACAAACAATATATAATGCTTCAGAAGTTTATGTTGTAGAAAATCCGAGTGAATTTGATTGGACAAATGAAAATAATAGTATTTATTTAGAAAATTTAATTGCTGGAGATTATATTAGTGGCAATATTGTTAATCCTAATACCAATGAGAAAATTAAAATGGAGAACTCAGTAATTACAGTAACTAAAAATGATCAAAACTTACTAGTTTTCGAATATGAATATAGTTCCAAATAATAATAGGGGTGAAAAAATGAAAAAAACAATTAGAGATTATAATTTACATGGCAAAAAAGTTATTATTAGAGTTGATTTCAATGTCCCTATTAAAGGAAATATTATTACTGATGATACTCGTATAAAAGAAAGTCTTCCCACGATTAATTTTGCTATAAAGCAAGGTGCGAAAATAATTTTATTATCTCATTTAGGGCGTATCAAAGAAGATAATGATAAAAAGAAGTATTCTTTGAAAATAGTTGCTGATAAATTAGGTGAATTTTTAAATCAAAAGGTGATTTTTATTAATGAAACTAGAGGTCAAAAATTACAAAAAGCGGTTAATGATTTAAAAAATGGTCAAGTATTATTAATAGAAAATACGCGTTTTGAAGATTTAAATGGTAACTTGGAAAGTGGAAATGATGAAGAACTTGGCAAAACATGGGCTAGTTTAGGTGAAATTTTTATTAACGATGCCTTTGGAACATGTCATCGTGCTCATGCTTCTAATGTTGGGATTGCTAGTTATTTACCAAATGGGATTGGTTTTTTAGTTGAAAAAGAATTAACTATTATGGAAAAAACTATTCAAAATCCTGAAAAACCATTTGCTGTTATTTTAGGAGGATCCAAAGTTAAGGATAAAATAGGAGTTATTAATAATCTTACTGAAAAAGCTGATTATTTATTAATAGGAGGAGCAATGTGCTTTACTTTTCTAAAGGCTCAAGGTTTTGAGATAGGTCGTTCACTTTTAGATAAAGATAGCTTAGATTATTGTTTAGATATAACTACCAAATATCCAAATAAAATAATTCTCCCTGTAGATGTTATTTGTGCTGAAGATATGAAATCACCAGCCAATGTTAGATTAATTAATGAAATCAAAGAAAATGAAATGGGTTTAGATATTGGTCCTAAAACTATTATTTTATTTGAAAAATACATTAATAAGAGTAATACTATTATTTGGAATGGCCCTTTAGGATTATTTGAAGATGAAAAATTTAAAACAGGAACTAAGGAAATAGCTAGAACGTTAGCTAACCATCCGGGAATGACTATTGCTGGTGGTGGCGATACGGCTTCAGCAATTAAAAACATGGGTTATACAGATGGATTTAATCATATATCAACTGGTGGTGGAGCTTCTTTAGAACTTCTTGAAGGAAAGGTTCTCAAAGGAGTTGAAATCATTGATGAAAAATAATATTGTTAATTTAAATTTTGAAAAGAAAAAGATTTTAACAGGACACTTAATTTCAACTATTGATGTTAATAACAATGATTTAGTAAAAAGTCTAATTAGTTATGTAAATAAAGTTGATGAAAAAAGTCTTATTCGTTTAATTTATAGACAACCAGAAAAAAGGCAAATGTTTATTTTTGGTTGTATTAATTCAAATATAGAAACGTTACTTAATGGTTTATATGATATTGCTTTTTTAGTTGAAGATAATAGAGTAATTGGACATATAATAAAACACATTCAGATAGAAAGATATGATAATTGTCATTTTAAAATGATAATGAGTAGTTATGAAGAAAATATACCTAGTGTTTATCAAAGTAATAGCTTATATCAAGCATATTATGATAAACGTTTTAGATCTGTTATTGATTCATTAAATAGAGGTAAGCAGAAGTGAAAAAACATTTAAAAAAAATAGCAACATTTTTATTAATTACTATTATTACATGTTTGGTTTTATATTTTTCTTTGAAAGATAATTTTGAAGAAGTAATTAATCAAATTATTAACATCAATATCATTTTCCTTTTAATAGCACTTGTTCTAATGTTTATTTACTGGCTTTTAAGAAGTGTTGTTATATATATTTTTGCTAAAAAGTTTAATAGTAGATATACTTATAAAAATGCTTTTCATTTAATTACTAGTAGTCAGTTCTTTCACGCTGTCACACCTTTTAGTTCAGGTGGGCAGCCTTATGAAATATATGATTTAAACAAGAAAGGTTTAAAAGTTTCAGATGCAACAAACGTTTCTATCCAAGCATTCATAACCTATCAGATAGCATTAGTATTGTTAGGAACTTTCGCTATTATATATAATCAATCAACTCATATTTTTAAAGAAACAGGTATTTTAAAAGAATTAGTTTTAGTTGGTTTTATTATTAATATAACTGTTGTTATAGGTTTATTTGTTATTTCTTTTAGTAAAACTATAAAAAAGTTTATTATTGATAACATTATTGATTTATTAACTAAAATTAATATAATAAAGAATAAAGAAGAGGTTAATAAATACTGGGACAATTCATTAAATAATTTTAATGAAGGCGCAGCTTTATTACTTAAAAATAAGTATGATTTTATAAAAGCTATTATTTTTAATATATTATCTTTGTTATCACTATATTTAATTCCTCTAATCATTTTATTTGGTATTGGTGATTATACTTCAATGAATGGCCTTACTACCATAACTGCAACAGCTTATGTTATGCTTATTGGAGCTTTTGTGCCAACACCAGGAGCAACGGGTGGAGTAGAATATAGTTTTATTCAATTTTTTTCTAATTTTATAAGTGGTGCTAAATTAAATA
>JAQUUG010000086.1 GCA_028693965.1 Bacilli bacterium | reverse complement strand
CATGATGGCATCACTATTTCCTAAATTAAAGGACTCCATATCACCATCAGTAGAAAAACTACTGCCAACTAAAACAATTGTATTATTTATTAAAACACTATTGTAAAAATAATCACTTTTACTTCCTCCATAAGTAGTTTTAGTTATAACATTTCCATTTAAATCCATTTTGACAATAAATCCATCATAATATTCATTATTATTTTTTGTTATACTTTCTAAATCATCATCTATTGAATTACTATAACCAATTAAATATAAACTGTTATTATATATTCCTATATTTTTAAAGACATCATCATTACTGCCACCTATAACTTTTTTCCATTCAATTGGTAAAACTCCGTTTTCATTGGCTGTTTTACTATACTTAACAACAATAGCATCCGTACTTCCTTTCGATAATAAGGACATATCAGTATCAGTTGATGATGAAGCTCCAATTACTACGTAACCATCACTAACTTCAACAACATCATAAAAATTTTCTTCGCCATCCGTCCCACCAAAAGCACCTTTGTTAATAATTGTTCCCGCATCATTATCAATCACAAAAATAATAGCATCTCTGTCTCCTTGAATACCTATTTTTATATCTGCCATTTCATTATCAGTTGAAGAACTAGCTCCAACTATAACTATATCACCATCACTATTAATGATAGCATTATATGCCCAAGCAATGTATGTCCCACCATATGTTTTTGTCCACACTTCATCAAAATTAGAATCATATTTTACTAAATATTGTAATTGCGCGCCACTTGATAATACATTCCTACCAAATCCAATGACATAATAGTACCCATTACTATATAATACTTTTTTAGAAGTAGTTGAACTTTTTGATGTACCAGTAACTAGCTTTTCTGACATCACTCCACCACTATAATTATATTTTACTAAAACACTATTGTATGCAACTGTAGTAATAGCTTCCATATCTTCATCTTGCGATTGACTTTCTCCAACCACGACATAACCACTACCATCATCAATAACGCTATAAAAATAATCGTTACTTGTCCCTCCAAAATTATGACTCCATTCTTCTAAACCATTACTATCATATTTGACAATTATAGCATCATAATTTAATGTATCACCATATCTCGTATTATCACTAAAAGTGGTAGAATTAGAATATCCAACAGCTAAATATCCCCCATCACTTGTTTCAATCACATCTTGAAATTCATCTAAATAGTCGCCACCATAATTAACGTAGCTAGAATCAACAAGCAAGTTTTCACCATTACCACAGTCTAAATAAACCGTGTAATCATAGTCTTCCTGTGTTTTATCTACCTTAACATATCCCACACATGATTCACCGGAGGTATTTTTAATACTTTTAATGTACCCGTCTTCTAGTTCACTTAGCTGAATATAGGCTTTTTCTCCTACATCTAAAGTAAAGTCTTCTATATTACTTACCACATATAATTCCGAAGCTTTTATTATAGATTTCTTAGTTACTTCTAAACTTCCTTCTTTGGCTTCATTGATAACGCCTAAGATTTGTGGTGTTAAGATAAGGGCAATAACGGCTAGTATCACTATTACCGCTAATAATTCAATTAATGTAAAACCTTCCCTTTTTATTTTTTTTACTGCAAAGTTAAAATTACTTTTCAAGCATATACCTTCCTTCTAATTATTATACTTTGATTATACAAAAAAACAGTATTGTTTGTCAACACTGTTTAAATTATTCCTTTATTTGAATTAACTTTTTACTGGCTTCTTCTAAAGCTCTACCAATATCTTTTTCTGAAACATATTCATTTTCTTTAATTTGATAATGTTTTGTTTCGCCCATTTCTTTTGCTCTTCTTGCAATTACATTAACTAACAAATATTTAGAACCGTAAATTGTTAGTAATTTATCAATAGATGGATATATCATATTTCACGCTCCCTACTTCGATAATATAATATATTCAAAATATTTGCAATAGTTTTTCACTAATTTGACATATCTTTACATTTTATTCAACAATTGATAAAATTTATCGATATTAAAATCTTTATTTTGTTTTTCTGCTTTCAATATTTTTTTAAAATCATCAAAAAAATATTTATATTTAATTGTATTATCTTTATACTTTATTAAACAATTGTTTTCAATTATAATAATTTTTTTAATATGGCTAGTTAGTTTACTAATTATTTTTACATCATTTTCAATGATAAAATATGGATTAATAACAGCTTTATTATTTTGTAAATTAATTCTTTTTGTTAACATTTTACTATTTATATCACCATAAATATAACCTGTTTCTTTATAATAATAGATTAAATAAATATTGTTATTCGTTAAAAATAAATAAGTAGTTTCTAATTGATCTGGTTTATAAAATTTAGAATTAGGAATTCTTTTCAAATAATTTTCGAGTATCAGTTCTTTATAAATACCACTATTGTCTTTTGTTGTAAATTTTAATTCTCTTAAACCATATTTTCTTATTCTTAAAAATAATTTTAACATAAAAAGTAGTAGCAATATTAATATAAAAGGAAAAAGAAATTTTAAGCCATCATATAAAAATCTTGAAATAAAGAAAAAAAATATAATTATTATTTGCATAACAAACTTACCTTATAATCTCATAAATTAGTGGCTTAATAATTTCTTTTTCTTTATTAATAACAAAGCATGATAAAATATCATTAATTTTTAAATCTTTATCATCTAGATAGACTTTTACAAGTTCCTCGTCTTTTTCAACATAATCTCCTACTTTTTTACTTAAAATAAAACCAACTCCTAGATTTATTGAATCATCTTTATTCACTCTTCCAGCACCAATCATTTTTGCTAAATTACCTAGTTTTAAAGCATTTATTTCTCTGACATATCCACTAATAACAGCTTTAATGGAGAATACCTTAGGCGCGACCATAATATTATCTATATCTCCGCCTTGATAAATAATCAATTGTCTAAATTTATCGAAAGCTTTTCCACTATGTAAATTATTAATTATCATTTTTTTAGCTTCTTTTTCATCTATGTTTTTAGCTAAAGTCACCATTTGCACAGCAAGTGTAACAACTAATTCTTCTAAGTCTTTAGGGCCTTTGCCTTTTAAACATTCTATACTTTCTTTGACCTCTAAACCATTACCAATTGCATAGCCAAGTGGTTCATCCATATTAGTCAAAACGCATATTACTTCCTTTTGATATTTTTTTCCTATATTGATCATTATTTTAGCCAGTTTTGTAGCATCAGTTGTGTTTTTAACTAAAGCACCATCTCCTACTTTGACATCAATGACAATTTTATCTGCTCCACTAGCCAGTTTTTTACTCATAATACTTGATGCTATTAAAGGTATAGAATCAACTGTTCCAGAAACATCTCTAAGAGCATAGATTTTTTTATCAGCAGGTACTAAATTACCAGTTTGCGATGTAATTGATACCCCAATTTCTTCAATTTGTTTTTTAAATTGTTCTAATGTTAAATTAACATTAAAGTTTTTTATAGATTCTAATTTATCAATAGTACCACCCGTGTGACCAAGTCCACGACCACTCATTTTAGCCACTAAAACGTTGCAGCTGGCAACTAAAGGAGCAAGTACTAATGTTGTTTTATCGCCAACGCCACCAGTTGAGTGTTTATCAACTTTAATCCCTCTA
>JAQUUG010000018.1 GCA_028693965.1 Bacilli bacterium | reverse complement strand
ATTGAATGGTTTATGTTAGAAGCTTGTGAATATTATCGTCATTTTTTAAATTATGAATCTGAGTATGCTATTATTACCAATATTGAACTTGATCATGTTGATTATTATAAAAATATTGATGATTTAATAGATGCTTATCAATCATACGCTAATAAAGCTAAAAAGATGATTATTGCTTGTGGTGATGATCCTTACACACATTCTTTAGAAGTAAATGACCCAATCTTCTTTTATGGAATTGGCGAAGATAATGATATTATTGCTAAAGAGATTGAATATAAAGATAGTGGTATGGAATTTGAAGTTTATGTTGAGGGTAATTACTATGGTTTCTTTTCATTACCATTTTATGGTAAACATATGCTTCTAAACTCACTAGCAGTTATTTCAATATGTTATTATGAAAGAATAGAGGCTAAAGTCGTATCCAAATTTTTAAAAACTTTTAAAGGCGCTAAAAGAAGATTTGCTGAACATAAAATTGGTAATGTTGTAACGGTTGATGATTATGCTCATCATCCTACAGAAGTTAAAGCAACAATTAAGGCTGCTAAACAAAAATATCCTGATAAGGAAATTATTGCTGTTTTTGAACCTCATACTTTTTCTAGAACGCAGCATTTTTATGAAGATTTAAGTGAAGCTTTAAATTTAGCTGATAAAGCATATATATTAGATATATATAATGCAAGAGAAAAACAAGAAGATTATCCAAGTGTTACATCGGATTTAATTATTGATAGACTTAATAATGGAAGTCATATTAGAATGGATGAAGTAGATAAGTTACTTGCTTATGATAATGCTGTTATCTTATTCATGAGTCCTAAAGAAATATATGAGTTGAAGCATGATTTAGAAACTAAATTAATGGAAAAAGAGGTAATATAAAATGAGACAAACAATTTTAGATGATATTATTAAAGCTATGAAAGCTAAAGATAAAGAGACTTTACTAACACTTAGAATGGTTAAAGGTGCTATTCAATTAGAAGAGATAAATAAAAAGAAAGAACTAAATGATGAAGAAGTAGTTAGTATTATTGCAAAACAAATCAAAACCAGAAAAGAATCAATTTTGGAATTTGCTAAAGGAAATCGTCAAGATTTAATAGATCAAGTAAATGGTGAAATAAAAATATTAGAAAAATATATGCCTGTTTTTATGAGTGAAGAAGAAATAAATAAAATTATTAATGAAGTATTTAGTAAATTGAATATTCAAGATCCTAAAGATACTGGTAAAGTTATGGGAACTATTATGCCACTAGTTAAAGGTAAAGCGGATTTAGGCTTAGTAAATAGTTTAGTTAAAGAAAAAATGAGTAATTTATAAATAAGTTTGACACATCAATATAGATGTGTTAATATAGTTTTATCGGCAATGAAATAGAAGTAGTATTAAAAATTATTCAAAGAGAGCTAATGGTTGGTGAAAATTAGTAATAATGTTAATATGAACAACACTATAGAGCTATATATTGGAAAAAAAAGTAGAATATATCGTTTAATATGCGTTAAATATTTAAGGTAATTTTTAATTACGAATAAAGGTGGCACCACGAGCAATTCGTCCTTTTTGGAGAATTGTTTTTTTTTGGTTAAAGGAGGATTTTTAATGATAGAAAAAGATAAGTTAAAAGATTATGCTCGTAAATTAATGTTTGAAATGAATGAAGAAGAATATGAGACATTGCAAAAAGAGTTTGAAGTTATTTTAAAACAAATTGCTTTAATTGACAATATTAAGGGCATTAAAGATGTTAAACCGATGACTTTTCCTTATATAGCTTATAAAGCAACATTTAGAGAAGATGAAGTTAAACAAGAAATAGATGCTGAAGAGGTACTTAGCAATACGATTCATCAGTATCAAGATCAAGTTAGGGTACCAAAGGTGGTGGAATAATGGAATTTACTAAAATGACAATTGATGATTTAAAACAACAATTAAATGAAGCAAAGATTAGTCCTAAAGAGTTATATAATACTTCTCTTGCTTTATCTAAAAAAGCCCATGAAAAATTAAATATTTTTGAAACTATTATTGATGATTTTCAAATGGAAGACGCAAATAGTAGGATTAGTGGCATTCCTTATGCCCTTAAAGATAATTTTTCAACTAAAGGTATTTTAACAACCGCTTCTTCTAATATTTTAAATGGCTATATTCCGGTTTATGACGCAACAGTTTATAAAAAATTAAAAGAAGCAGGAGCAGTTTTAGTTGGTAAAACGATTCTAGATGAACTTGCTATGGGTGGAACAGGAACGACTGGTCATACAGGAACGGTTCATAATCCTTGGCATATGGATAGATTAATGGGTGGATCATCAGCCGGTAGTGCCGCAGCTGTTGCCTCAGGCATCGTTCCTTTTGCTATTGGCAGTGATACGGGTGATTCAGTGCGTAAACCGGCCGCATTAGGAGGTATAGTTGGCTTTAAACCTAGCTATGGTAGAATATCACGTTATGGTTTATTTGCTTTCGCATCTAGTTTAGATCATGTCGCATATTTTACGAGATGTGTTAAGGATAGTGCTATATTAACTAATATTTTAAAAGGGCAAGATGAATATGATATGACTAGTCTTGAAGACGATAATTTAGATTATACTTTAACGCTTAATGATGATATTAAGGGTAAAAAACTTTTCTATTTTAAAGATATTTGTGATCCAGCTTATTATCCAAATAGTAGTGATGAAACGATGATTGAAACGTTAACAAAGTTTCAAGAGACATTAGATAAATGTAGAAAACTTGGCTTTATAATTGAAGAAGTCAGTTTTGATAAAGAACTTTTAAATGCTATATATCCAACATATATGATAATATCTTGCGCAGAGGCAACTAGTAACAATGCTAATTTAACGGGTATTCAATTTGGTCCAAGGGGTGAAGGTGATAGTATTGATGAAATTATGCTTAATGCTAGAACTAAAGGTTTTTCAGAGCTAATTAAAAGACGTTTTATCTTAGGTAGTTACATTTTACAAAAAGAAAACCAAGAAAAATTATTTTTAAATGCCGCTAGAATTAGAAGATTAATTGTGGATAAGATGACAGAATTATTTAAAACTTATGATGGCTTAATTATGCCAGCTTCTTCAAATATTGCTCCTAAATTTAATGATTCTTCAGATCGTTTATCAGAAGAATATTTGATATTAGAAAATCATTTAGCAATTGGTAATTTTGGGGGCTTTCCTAGTATTACGTTGCCAAGTGGCATTGTCAAAGAAATGCCAGTTGCCATTAACATTACAGGTCCTGTTTTTGGTGACAAAGATATTTTAAATATTGCTTATAAAATTGAAGAAATATTAGGATTTAAAGGCTTAGTAAAGGATGATTTTTATGTATAAAGTAGTAATTGGACTTGAAGTACACTGTGAACTTCAAACTAAATCAAAAAACTTTTCAACCGCAAAAAATACGTTTTCATCAAAACCTAATGAAAATGTTATGCCAGTTGATTTAGGATTACCAGGTATTCTTCCTTATGTCAATAAAGAGGCTGTTTATAAAGCTATAAAAACAGCTATGGCTTTAAACTGCTCTATTCCAGATGAAGTAATATTTGATCGTAAAAATTATTTTTATCCAGACTTGCCTAAAGGTTATCAAATTACGCAAGTTACAAAACCCGTAGGACGAAAAGGATATTTAGATATAGTAGTGGGTGATTCTATTAAAAGAGTTGATATTCATCAGCTTCATTTAGAAGAAGACACCGCTTCTTTAGAACATTTTAATAATTTTTCTTTACTTGATTATAATCGAAGTGGAATTCCATTAATGGAAATAGTAACTGAACCTTGTATGGAAAGTGCGGACGAAGCAATTGCTTTTTTGGAAACACTTCGCTCAGTTTTTCTGTATTGTAATGTGTCAGAAGCTGACTCTAAAAAAGGACAAATGCGTTGTGATGTCAACATTTCACTTATGAAAGATACTGATACAGAGCTGGGAACAAAAGTAGAAATGAAAAACATTAATGCTTTTAATAAAGTAAGAAGTTCAATTGAGTACGAAATAAAAAGGCAAACAGCTATCTTGGAGAAAGGTGGTAAAGTTGAGCAAGAAACAAGAAGATACAGTGATGAGGATGAAAAAACTTATGCGATGCGTAAAAAAGTTGATGCTATTGATTATAAGTATTTCATCGAACCAAATTTGCCTCCAGTCAAATTAACAGACTCTTATCTTGCAGAAATTAAACAAGAGATACCTAAACTACAACATGAACGTATTCATATTTATACTAATACTTATGGATTATCTTTATATGACGCTAATATATTAGCTAAAGAAAAAGAAGTATCTGATTACTATAATGATGTTATAAGTTATGGCACTGAAGAAAAAATGGCGGCTAACTGGGTTATAACGGTCATTTTAGGATCATTAAACAAACTTAACTTAACAATAAGTGAGTTTAAAATAACACCTTTAATGTTAGCTAATGTTTTAAAATTAGTTAATCAAAATGAAATATCAGTTAACAATGCTAAAAAAATACTTTATCAAGCTATGGATTTAAATAAAGATCCTATGATAATTATAAAAGAAAATAATATCAAACAAATTGATGATGAAGAAGTATTACTTCCGAAAGTAAAAGAAGCTATTGATGAAAACAATGATGTTTATATGCAATATTTAGAAGGTAAAGATTATGTTGCAAACTTCTTTATTGGTAAGGTAATGGCTAAGACAAATAGACAAGCTAACCCGGCTATTACATTAAAAATAGTTAAAGAGGAACTTGAGAGGAGAAAAAACAGTGGAAATTAATAATTATCGTAATATATATTGTGGTCATGTTAATGAAAACATGATCGCTAAGACTATTAAAGTATCAGGCTGGATTGAGAATATTAGAGATCACGGCGGTGTTTTATTTTTAGATTTAAGGGATATGTATGGTACTTTACAATTAGTTAGTAATGATGATGATATGTTCAAAGGTCTTACTAAAGAAAGTGTTATTCACGCTGAAGGTATTGTTCGTAAACGTGATGAAGAGACATTTAATGATAAAATTAGTACAGGAACAGTCGAACTATTAGTCTCAAAATTAGATGTTTTAAGCAAATGTAAAAACGAATTACCTTTTGAAATATTAACTTCTAAACAAGTTAGTGAAGATGTAAGACTTAAATATCGCTATTTATATTTACGTAATAAAGAAGCCAAAGAAAATATTTTATTTAGATCTAAAGTCATCAATTATTTAAGAGAAAAAATGACTAGTTTAGATTTTGTTGAATTTCAGACACCAATTTTGACAGCCTCTTCACCAGAAGGAGCCAGAGATTACATTGTTCCATCAAGAAGACATAAAGGAAAGTTTTATGCGCTTCCACAAGCACCACAAATGTTTAAACAGTTAATTATGGTATCAGGTTTTGATAAATACTTTCAAATCGCACCATGTTTTCGAGATGAAGATGGTCGAAGTGATCGTACTCCTGGTGAATTTTATCAATTAGATTTTGAAATGGCTTTTGTTAATGAGGAGGATGTGTTAAAAATAGGTGAGGATATTTTCTATGATGTTTTTACTAGATTTAGTAATAAAGAAGTATCTTCTAAACCTTTTCGAAGAATAACTTATAAAGATAGTATGCTTAAATATGGTACTGATAAACCCGATTTAAGAAACCCTCTTGAAATTATTGATTTAACATCATCACTTGCAAATACAACGTTTAAACCATTTGTAAATGCTATAGTAAGAGGTATCGTAGTTCACGATATTGGAACAAAATCTAACTCGTGGTTTAATGAATTAGTTGATTATGCTTCATCAATTGGTATGCCAGGTATTGGGTATATTACCCTAGAAGAAAATGGAACTTTTAAAGGTCCAATTGATAAGTTTTTAACAGAAGAAGAAAGAAAAAGTTTAATTGATACTTGCCATTTAAAAACTAACTCAGTATTATTTTTCATCGCTAATAAAAAAGAATTGAAAGCATCTTTGTTTGCTGGTAAAATTAGAGATGAATTAGGCAAAAAATTAAATATTATTGATAACAATCAATTTGCCTTTTGTATTGTTAATGATTTTCCTATGTATGAATGGGATGAAGAAGAAGAAAAATATGTGTTTACACACAATCCTTTTTCAATGCCACAAGGGGAAATGGCAAGTTTAATTAATAAAAAACCTGATGAGATATTAGCATATCAATATGATTTTGTTTGTAATGGGGTTGAACTTGCTAGTGGAGCGATTAGAAACCATGATTTAGATATTATGAAAAAAGCTTTTGAAATAGCTGGTTATGATGAAGAAGTCTTGAAAGATAAGTTCTCATCATTATATACCGCTTTTGAATATGGTGCACCACCCCATGGAGGAATGGCACCAGGGATTGATAGAATTATTATGCTTCTGAGAGATACTAGTAATATTAGAGAAGTTATCTTATTTCCAATGAATGGTAATGCTCAAGATTTAATGATGAATGCTCCATCATTTGTTACAGAAGAGCAACTTAGAGATGTTCATATTAAAGTTAGAAATTAGTATATAATAAAAATATCACTTGATTATAGTGATGTTTTTTGTTAAAATTAGCGCATAAATGATATAATTATAATGTTGTAAAGAAAGTGATGTGAAAATAATGATATATTTAGATTATTCAGCTACAACTCCAGTAAATAAAGAAGTATTAGATACTTTTAATAAAGTATCATTAAATTACATTGGTAATCCAAATTCACTTCATAAACTTGGAGTGGAAGCTAAAACATTAATAAATAGTGCTACAGAGCAGATAGCTGATATTTTAAAAATTAAGCCGAGTGAAATAATTTATACTTCATCAGCATCAGAAGCTAATAATTTAGCTATTAAGGGTATCGCTTTAAAATATCAAAATAGAGGTAAACACATTATTACGACACCACTTGAACATTCATCAATATATGGACCCCTTAATTATTTAAGTGATTTGGGTTTTGAAATTGATTTTGTCAATATAACAGATAATGGTATGATTGATATAGACCATTTGAAAAGTTTAATACGCAATGATACCATTTTATTTACTACTAATTCAGTAAATAGTGAACTTGGAATCATCCAACCTATTGAAGAAATAGGAAAAATGCTTAAAGGCTATCCTAAATGTTACTTTCACGTTGATATGGTACAAAGTATTGGTAAAATTCATATTCCACTTGATAATGTTGATTTAATAAGTATAGAAGCCCATAAGTTTTATGGTATTAAAGGAATAGGTATGCTTATTAAAAAAGATAAAATATTATTAGAACCATTAATACATGGTGGTAAAAGTACAACTGTTTTTAGAAGTGGTACTCCAGCTACATCTTTAATAGTTTCACTTGCTAAAGCTTTAAGATTATCTTATATTAATTTAGATGAAAAATACAAATATGTTCAAAATTTAAATAATTTAATCAGAATGGGTTTAGAAAAATATGATGATGTCGCTGTTAATAGTCCGATTAACGCTTTACCATATGTTATTAATTTTAGTGTTGATGGAATAAAACCAGAAACTTTTATGCATGCTTTAGAGGAGTATGATATATATATATCAACGCAAACGGCATGTTCTAATCCTAATAATATTTCTAAAGCTGTTTATTCAGTTACTAAGGATTCTAAGAAAGCAGGATCCAGTCTTAGAATTAGTTTATCTCATTTAACTACTGAAAATGAAGTAGAGCAGTTTTTAAAGTTTTTTGATGTTTGTTATAAAAAATTAAAGTTAAAGTAGGTGGATTATGAAAATAATATATATAGGCGCGGTATGGTGTCCAGCTTGTTTAATTGTTAAACCAGTTCTTAAAAAATTACAAAGTAATTATGTTAATATCGATTTTATTTATTATGATTATGATATGGATGAAGAAGAGGTTAATAAATATCAAGTTGGTAAAGTCCTTCCAGAAATCATTATATTTGATAATGATAAAGAAATCCAAAGAATTATTGGTGAAAAAAATAAAAAGGAATTAGAGGGATTAATCAATGAAGTTATTAAATAAAATACTTATGTATTCTTTTTTTACATTATTGTTTCTTATACCTCTTAATGTAAATGCGGAGAATGATGTTAATCTATATTTGTTTTATTCAGATACTTGCCCACATTGTGCAGTTGAAAAAGAGTTTTTAAAAGAAATGGAAGAAAAATATGAAAATTTGAATATTCACATGTATGAAGTTAGTGATGAAGCAAATTATACATTATTATCAAAAGTAAAAACACTATTTGGTAATGATAAACCATATGTACCTTTTACTGTAATTGGAACTTTGTATTACGAAGGTTATAATGATAATACAGCACTAAAAATAGAAGAGACAATTGAGTATTATTCTGTTAATGAAGCTCGTAATGTTGTTTCAGAATTAATTAACAATGAAATTGATGAAAATACGGAAATAGTTATTGATGATATTGATAGTAAAACTTTTAATATACCTTTTATTGGACAAGTCACCACCAAAGATATTTCAATTCCACTAGTTGCAGTTATAATAGGAGCGGTAGATGGTTTTAATCCTTGTGCGATGTGGGTTTTATTATTTCTTCTTAGCATGTTAATAGGAAATCATGATAAAAAAAGAATGTGGCTTCTTGGTTTAACATTTATTTTAACGTCAGGAATCATTTATTTACTATTTATGGTAGCTTGGCTTAAGATAAGTTTATCGATTATGTCAATTAATTATATTAAGTTTATTATTGCTTTGATAGCTTTAATAGGCGGTAGTTTTAATTTATATAGTTTTTATAAATCGCTTCAAAAGGATAGTGGCTGTGATGTTGTTAACGATAGTAAAAGGAAAAGAATATTTGCTGAAATAAAAAGATTTACAAGTGAAAAAAGTTTATTATTAGCTATGGCTGGGGTTGTAACTTTAGCTATATCAGTTAATTTTATTGAACTTGCTTGTTCAGCAGGATTACCTCTTTTATTTACACAAATATTATCGTTAAACAATTTATCTAGTTTAGAGTACTTTATATATATTTTGATGTATATTATTTTCTTTTTGTTAGATGATATTATTGTATTTGTTATCGCTATGATAACTTTCGAATTAACAGGTATTTCTACTAAGTTAAATAAATATTCGCATTTAATTGGTGGTGTGATTATGGTGATAATAGGTCTTTTATTAATCTTTAAACCAGCATGGCTTAGTTTTAATTTTTAATTAATATAATGGTAAAATATATAGTGCTTTTATATATATTTAATGTTAATGTATTGACTATATATTAATCAATTTGTTATAATTAAGATAATAATAAGGAGAAAACAGTATGAAAAAAAGGAATGGATTTACGCTAATAGAATTACTAGCAGTAATTGTAATAATAGCTATAATTGTGTTCATAACTACACCATTAATTATTAACACAATTAAAAGCGCTAAAAAAGGAGCTTTTTTAGATAGTAGTTATGCCATAGTAAATGCTGCTGAACAAGGATATGCTAAAGGATTAATTAAAGAAACTGATTTAGAGCCAACAAAATATACCTTTAATAATGGAATACAAACATTAATGAGTGGTAATGTTGAAGTGAATTTTAAAGGAAGCAATCCTGAATATGGAATAATAATTATCAATGATGAAGGCAAAGTAGCTATTAATTTATATAGTGGTGGATTTTGTTCAACTAAAGAATATGATACTGATGTAGTAACAGTAAGAGAAGTAGATAATAAAGATGATTGTGTAATAGATATAATACCACCAGTTATTACATTAAATGGTGGTGATATAGTATTAACGGCAAATGAAACATCTTATATTGATTCAGGTTATATAGCATTAGACGGACAAGGTAATGATATCACGAGTGATATTATTATAACAAATAATATAGTTTATGGTACAAAAGGCGAATATAAAATAACATATAAAGTTACTGATGCCAACAAAAATACTACTACTACATATAGAAAGGTTACAGTAGTAGAAAATGAAGTTATTTTAAGAGCTCCCGTAAGTGGTGATCAAACATCTGTTTTCTTATATGGACCAATTAAAAAATATACTATTGAAAGTATAAAATTTATTGTAGCCAGTGAAGTTCCAAGTGAAGTATTAGGATCATGGGATGTGTCAGCAAATAGAGATAAATCTATAATGGCATGGTACACAGATAAAGATGGAAATGGATTATATGAAGTTACTATTGGTAGTGATAACAAGATAATGGCAAATGCTACTTCAAGTTACTTATTTCAATATTTAACTAAAGCTACAACTATTGAATTTGATAATTTTGATACTTCCAATGTAACTACTATGTATTCCATGTTTAGTTTTTGTGATGATTTAACTAGTTTAGATGTCAGCAGTTTTAATACCTCCAATGTAACTGATATGAGAAGTATGTTTTACTACATGGAACATTTATTAGCTTTAGATGTAAGTAATTTTAATACCTCTAAAATAACTGATATGTATCTTATGTTTTCTCATATGGGTAGTCTAACAAGCTTAGATGTAAGTAATTTTGATACCTCTAACGTAACCAATATGAGTTCTATGTTTTATTCCGTAAGAAGTCTGCCAACTTTAGATTTAAGTAATTTTGATACATCAAATGTAACAAATATGGGAAGTATGTTTCGAGAAATGGCAAGTCTAACAAGTTTAGATGTAAGTAATTTTAACACTTCAAAAGTAACTGATATGGGGGGGATGTTTATGAATATGAGTAATTTAACAAGTTTAGATTTAAGTAATTTTAACACCTCCAATGTAACAAAAATGGGTTCGATGTTTGCATATAGTGGTAAGTTAATAAGTTTAGATTTAAGAAACTTTGCCTCTTTTTCTAGTGTAACACAATTTGATTATATGTTTAGTGGCATAAAAGGAATAACTATATATACAAGAGGTACTTATAATCAATCTTGGCTTTATGCAAGATTAAATGCGTCTCTAGCTAGTGGAACAGTAATAATGGTTTAATAAATTTTAAAGATATTTAAAGTAATAAAGTGTGATGTAAAAATATACAAAAGATGTATTTATATTAAAAAGATACTAATAATAGTATCTTTTTTGATGTTTATAATAATTATTATCTTCTTTTATTTTTTATCTCTTGGTGTTTTATATTTTAAATTTAATGTTTTTCCAACTTCGTGATTACTAGCTAAAGTGATTAAAGCATTATTTCTAATATTACTAAGAATATTAATTAAATATGATAATTGTTCTTCTTTTTTATGATTTTTATCTCTATATTTTATTAATTGAGGTAGTAGTGAAGCAAAATAATCTTGATTTTGTTTAGTTTTAAAAGTAGCTATAGTAATGCTTGCAATAAAAGAATCAATAATTGCTTTTCTTTCTATTAATATTTCTTGATCATTAACTTTGCTAATTATTATATTATCAGGTGGAAAGTATGCATAAAAGCTTTTTAAGAAATCATCAAACTCTTTTTGAGTTACATTAAAATGTTGATTAGTTTTATTAGCTCGTTTCACCATGTGTGCAAATAAATCTGTTAAAAGATGGTAATTTTGCATGCTAATTATATTTTGGATGATATTGGATGTCCATTTATTTCCTAATCCAAATTGATCATAGAGATATAAAGCTAGCTCATCATAATTTAAGAAAGTAGCAGTCATTATTTTTTTGCCATCCCAATCTCTTTTAATTTCTTTAATAATACCATTTGGATAGTATGTTTTTTTAGCTTCATCAAAGTCAGCCATATCACTTAGTATTTTTTCGAAAAACTTTAAATTATTGGTATTAATAGCTTTATCAATAAATGATAGAGAACCAGTAGTTAAAAGCAAACAAATAATATTATCATAATCATTTGATGTACTGAAAAGGTGTTTTTGAAAACAATAATCAATTGTACCTTGCAGATTCAATCTTATGTTAATATTAAACAGTAATGGCCAATTATTATAACTGTTTTTTATACAGCAGCTGATTTCATCTAACATATTTGCTTTGATAAACACCTCCCAAAAATGAACCCAATTCTCTTCAGAAAGATGATATTGTTTTAGTTTTGCTTGATAATAGGGTATTAAATTATATTTATCAATGGTATAAACTTGTAATCTTAAAGTAGCTGATTGAAAGGGATATTTACTCGTTATTCTAAAGACTTCATCAATTAGTGATACGGTATCAACACCTCTTTTATAAAGGTGAGAGTTTTCTAAAGTAAGATTTTCTTCTAACCCTTTTTTTCCTTCATAAACTAATTTGACAATAATATCAATTACTCTTCTTAAGTCTTTTATTTCTTCTGTTTCAGTGTTTTTATAAGAATTAGCGACATCATATTTAACAAAATCACTTTTAAATTTATCAATTATATTCATATAATAATCACTCCTAATATAGTCATAATATCATTATTATTATAAAAAAACAAGAAAAAATGAAAAAGAATGAGTTTAACTCATTCTACGGTGACTGATTTTGCTAAATTTCTTGGTTTATCAATATCACAGCCCTTTAATTTAGCAACTTCATATGATAATAGTTGAAGTGGAATAATAGTTAATAATGATTGTAGTAATTCATTATTGTCATCAACTACTATTTTGTAATCGTAGTAATCACCAACTTTATTTAATTTACTTGTTGTAAGGAGGATAACACTTGCTCCTCTAGCTTTTACCTCTTTAATATTACTAATAATTTTTTCATTTAAAGTTTCATCGGTTGCGATAGCAATAACTGGTGTATCTTTTTCAATTAAAGAAATAGTACCATGCTTTAATTCTCCAGCTGGGTAGGCTTCACTATGCAAATAAGAAATTTCTTTGAGTTTCAAAGATCCTTCCATAGCTAAAGCATAATCAATACCACGTCCTAGAAAGAAAATATCATTTTTTTGATATATTTCTAAAGCAATGTCACGATAAACATTATGCTTCTTAATCAAGTTAGTCATTTGAGTTTCTAATTTTTGACAATCACTAACAAAATTATCAAAATTGTCATCATTATTTATCATCGATAGGGCGATTAATGATAAGACAGCAAGTTGTGATGAATAAGCTTTAGTAGTCGCCACAGCAATTTCCACACCGGCTTTTGTATATAAGACATACTTAGCTTCTCTAGCAATAGATGAGCCAACCACATTAACAATAGCTAATGTGTCAACATCGTGTTCTTTGGCTATCCTTAGAGCCGCTAGACTATCAGCAGTCTCGCCTGATTGCGATATGATAATAACTAAAGTTCGATTATTATAAAATAATTTTTTATAACGGTATTCACTAGCTACTTCAACATTAACAGGAATATCACCATATTTTTCAATTAAAGTTTTACCAATTAATCCAGCATGATATGCGCTACCGCAAGCAACAATATCAATTTTTTTATATTTACTAAAATCAGGGAAAATACTACTTAATTCTTCAGAACCATTTTTTATTAAATTATAAATAGTATTGTAAACAACCTCTGGTTCTTCATTAATCTCTTTAAGCATATAATGTTCATATCCATTTTTCATAGCTGCTTCCATATCCCATTCAAAAGTGTCAATGTCTTTTTTAATAATAGTATTAGAATCTTTATAAACTTTAACACTATCACTAGTTAAAACGGCCATCTCATTATTATTTAGCAAGATATAGCGATTAGTAAATTTTAAAATAGCTGGGACATCTGACGCTACATAGTTTTCATCATTACCAAGAGCAATAATTAATGGACTATCTTTGCGCATAACAAATAATTTATCATCGATGTCATCAACTAAAATAGCAAAAGCGTAAGAGCCCCTAATTAAATTACGACATTTATCCATGACTTTTAAAATATCATTTTTTTCATTATAGAGTTTATCAATTAAAGCACAAGCTACTTCGGTATCTGTTTCAGATATAAAAGAGTAACCACTTTCCTTTAAAACCAATTTTAATTCTTCATAATTTTCAATGATACCATTATGAACTAGCGTTATTTTACCAACTTTATGAGGATGAGCATTTATTTGACTAGGCTCACCATGAGTTGCCCATCTTGTATGACCAATTCCTAAATTAGATGTAACACTAAAATCAATTTTAACTTCTAAATTATGAATTTTACCTTTTTCTTTAATAATTTGAATTTTATTATTATTTAAAAAAGCAACACCTGATGAATCATAACCACGATATTCTAAAGCTTTTAAGCCTTCAATTAAAACATGCAGGGCTTGTTTATTTTTGCCTACATAACCAACAATTCCACACATATATTTACCTCTTTCTTCCATAAAAAAAATAATGTGTGGATATATTTTTTGTTACAATATTGATTTTGCTTTTTAAAATATATCTAACGAATACACATGACTTCGTAGCAGCATCCGCCGAATCTTTCGATAACCACTAATCCTCGTCAACCTTTTGGTCCTGGCGCTAATTAAAGTTTTACTGTCATATCCTCCTTATAAAACGTTAACTTTCATAAATATTATATGATATTTTTTTTATTTTGACAATACTGGTATTAGACATATTTTGAAAATAATGACAAAATTGTCATTTAATTATTCTAAATATCATGTATAATAAAATTAGGTGATTAGATTATGATTAAAATATTAATCATTGAAGATGATGAAACAATTCGTATGGGGTTAAAATATTATTTAGAAAATGAATCTTTTAAAGTTTTAGAAACAGGACTTATTACTAATGGTCTAAAGATGTTGGAAAATAACATTGATATTGATGTAATTTTATTAGACATTAATTTACCAGATGGTAATGGTTTTGATCAGTTTCTAGAATTTAAAAAAATAAAAGACGTTCCAATTATTTTTTTAACGGCTAATGATTTAGAAGTATCTATCATCAGAGGCCTTGATATGGGAGCTGATGATTACGTCACTAAACCTTTTAGAACGCTAGAATTGATTTCTCGTATTAAAAATGTTTTGAGAAGACAAAGCAAAATTGATTCTAACATTATTAAAATAAAAGATCTTGTTATTGATTTAAAACAAGCCAAAGTTTTTAAAAATGGTATTGATGTTATGTTAACAGCTTTAGAATATAAAGTTTTTATTAATTTAGCTTTGAATCAAGGACAAGTTTTTACGAGAGAAAAATTACTAGCCGATATTTGGGATGTTAATGAAGATTTTGTTAATGATAATACTTTAACTGTTTATATTAAAAGAATTAGAGAAAAAATTGAAGATAATCCTTTAAATCCCAAAATTATTATAACAGTAAGAGGGTTAGGATATAAGGTAGAGACATATGCATAATAAATATTTTCATAAACTAATCATAACAAGTATCATAGTAGTAATATCGGCTCTTATTATATCTGTTATAGTAAGTAATTATTTTTATAATAAAATAACTGATAATATTATAGATAACAATGCTAGTATAATTGGTAGCATTATTGACAATCATCCTGAATTAGAAGACGAGATAGTAACGTTTTTATTAAATGATCAAAAAGATATTAATAAAGGTTTAGAAATATTAAAGAAATATGGTCTAGATAAAGAATACAATTTATCTTCTTTAAAAAATAATTTAATGATTAAACGATTTATTATTGTAAGTACCATTTCTGTTAATGCTTTGACAATAGTGACCCTAATTTTAGTCTATTACTTTTATATGAAAAAAAACTCCAAAAAAATTAAACAAATTAATGAATATATGTATCAGGTTTTAAACGGTAATTACACTTTAGATATTAGAGAGTATGAAGAAGGTGAAATAAGTATTTTAAAAAATGATATTTATAAAATAACAACTATTTTAAAAGAACAAACGGAAAAATCTGATGATGATAAAAAACATTTAGAAAGTGTTTTATCTGATATTTCACACCAGCTTAAAACACCACTTACTAGTATGTATGTTATTAATGATTTACTTAGTAAAGATGATATAGACGCTAAGGTAAAAAAAGATTTTTTAACTAAAAACAAAAAACAATTAGAAAGAATTGAATGGTTAGTTAGTTCTTTGCTTAAAATGTCCCGACTAGATAGTGGTAGTGTTGAACTTAAAAAAGAAAAAATTAATTTAGAAACACTAATTAATGATGCTATTGAACCTCTTAGAATACCAATAGAGTTAAAGAAACAAACAATTATTGTTAAAATTGATCAAAATATTTTTGTTAATATCGATTATTATTGGACTTTAGAAGCTTTGATTAACATTATTAAAAATGCCCATGAACACACTAATCAAAATGGCTTAATAACGATTGAAGCAACAGATAATCATATTTTCACACAAATTAGTATTAGTGATAATGGTAATGGCATTTCTAAAGAAGATTTACCTCATATTTTTGAAAGATTTTATAAATCTAAAAATAGTAGTAAAGATAGTATTGGTATTGGTCTTAATATGACTAAAACTATTATTAATAAACAAAATGGTGATATAAAAGTTACTTCTAAAGTCTTAGAGGGGACAACTTTTTATATTAAATTATACAAAATGATAATATGACAAAATTGTCATTATTTAAGTCATCAAAGTGTCATATACATTAGTTATAATGGTTTTGTTTGGAGGAGTAGTACATGGATAAAGCATTTAAAATCAGTTACTATATTATGATAGCAACCATGATTATATTTTTATTATTTATGATAAATACCGAATTAAATGATTATTATAATAGTAAGGAATATGATGAATTAGTTTTAATTAATGAAGATAGTCCCTTAGTTAGTTCTTTTAAACCTCTGCTTAAAGAATATAAAGGTTTTTATATTTCTAAAAAAGTTTATGAATCTTTAGTAGATATGAGTAAAAGTGCGGGACGTGATGGGATATTATTAGAAATAGATAAAGCTTATACATCATATATTGATGAAAAGACTTTGTACAATGATACTATTATCGATTTGATATCACAAGGTTATTCTTCAGAAGATGCTATTACTTCCGTTGATGAAACTATGTCGAAAGCTGATTATAGTGAATTTACAACTGGATTAGCAATTAGATTTTCCAAACAAAATGAAGATGAAGAAGGAGAAATGCTTACTTGGCTTGAAAATAACGCATATAAGTATGGTTTTGTGTTAAGATATCCAGAAGATAAAGAGGATATAACAAATGTTTCTTATCGTAAAAATCAGTATCGTTATGTTGGCGTTAGTGCAGCAAATGAAATGTATGATCAAAATCTTTGTTTAGAAGAATATTTAAATTTGAAAGGATGATAAAATGGAAATATTAAAAGTAGAACACTTAAGTAAACATTATGGGAAAGGTAATACTTTAGTAAAAGCTTTAGATGATGTTAGTTTTAAAGTTGATAAGGGAGAATTTGTCGCTGTTGTTGGAACTAGTGGTAGTGGTAAAAGTACCTTACTACATATCTTAGGAGGCGTTGACATTCCAACTGGTGGTAAAGTCTATGTTGATAATGAAGATGTTTATAAATTAAGCGAAACTAATTTAGCAATTTTTAGAAGAAGACAGGTGGGATTAATCTATCAGTTTTATAACTTAATACCAATCTTAAATGTTAAAGAAAATATAACATTACCAATTTTACTTGATAATAAAAAGATAGATAATACTTATTTAA
>JAQUUG010000085.1 GCA_028693965.1 Bacilli bacterium | reverse complement strand
AGTCGCATAGCCTTGCTCAGCAGCAGCTATTATTGCATAACTACTATCTTCAAAAGCTCCTTTTTTTGCTTCACTTATAATATTCATTATTAATGGTGTTGCGATTAAAGCTATAATCGCTAATATTACAATAACTGCTAATAATTCTATTAGTGTAAAACCTTTTCCCACTTTTTTATTTGTTCTCATTTACTTCATTCTCCCTTACTATAATCATATTATATAAAAAACAGCATTAGTTGTCAATACTGTTTTCCAATTATAAACTTTAATATCAAATTTATACTATTCTTCACTCATCTTAACTATTTCTAATAAATCATTATTATGTACTAAAGTTAAAATAGCTTTGTCTTGATATCCCATATCTTTTTCATAAGTAATTTGTACTTCTATTTCATAAGCATCATCATCAGTTAAATCCAAATAATCATAAGATATCTTATCAATACTAATAACATCAACACTGTGAACAATTGGTAAATCTTGATCACGATCACCATATATATTACTCTCTACATGATTGTAAATAGTTGTCTTAGCACTAGACTCAAAATCATCTTGATAACTTTCATATACAAACTGTGTACCACCAATGTCACTACTGCTTACCTTATTATCTAAAGTAAAGAAATCACTGACAAAAAGCTGAGTAATTAAAGTAGCATAGGTTTCTTCATTTACTTCTTCTTTTTTTAATTCTTCTTTAAGTTTAGCAAATAAGTTTTTATAATAAGTTGTCTTATTATCATCCAACTTATAATTATTTACACTATCAATAACCGTTGACCCATTATCATCATTGCCACTTTTATTATTATGAAAGAAAAGCAAATAACTTGCTAAAGCTATAATAGACAAAACTACAACTATTAGGCTTATTATCTTCCACTTATTTAATTTTCGTATTTTCTTTTTAGCCATATATATCTCCCTCTACTTACTAGTTAATAAAGCATCATCTTCTTCTGATTTAGCAATTAAATCATAAATAATAATAGAATTAGAAACTGAAACTATTTTTTCTGCATATTGTGAATATTTTTCAATATATTCAATGCTTACTGTTTCATCATTATTTAATAATTTACCCTCTTGTTTTTGACTATTATAATACATCTTATTTGTTAACCAGTTACCATCTGGAAAAACAACAACATTTTCCTCGACACTAAAAATGTCATGACCTAAAGCATAATCACTGCTAATACCAAGCATATTACCTAAAGTAGGTAAAACATCAATCATGCCCATTACTTCATCTACTTCACCTTGAAGTAAACCATCTTTAGTCCAAATAATTAAAGGAACTTTACGATTTAATTCATAATCATAGTAATCAACATCTTGATAATTAGGATCATCTTCATCTAAAACACTATCCGTATAAGGATCGTAATTATAATAATACTCATACTCACTACTCTTTATCTTAGCATCATGATCACCATATATAACAATAACAGTATTATCAAGTAAACCGGCTTCATCTAAATCTTCCATTAACTGTCCAATAGCTTCATCAGCATAATGAACTGATTTAATATAATTGCCTAATTTAGTTCCCTCCAAAAATGGTGCACTTATCGTTTCAATTTTCCCCGTTTTTTCATTAACACTTGTATATTTGTAATCAACATCATAATCAGTTGCCCCAGTCTCTACTACACCCGTGAAAGGCATATGATTAGTAAGCATTATTAAAGTTGCCATATATTGTTCATGATTCTCAGCTATATCTTGAATAATAGGAACTGATTGTCTAAAAAATGACTTATCACTTAATCCTAAACCAATTGTTTCATCAATGGTATAATCCTTCGTGTAATAAAAGAAATTATCATACCCAAAAGCTTCGTGAACAACATTACGATTCCAAAAAGTACCATTATTACCATGCATACTAAACGTGTAGTAACCTTTTTCTTTTAATAATTTTTGAATAGTAACATATTCACGGTTCCAGTAGTTAATAAAAACTGTCCCATTAGAAGTTGGAAGTAAAGATGTACTTAAAGTAAACTCAGTATCACTACTAGTTCCAACACTTTCTTCCGCATAAAAATTAGAAAAATATAAACCTTCACTAGCTAACTTATTTAAATTAGGAGTAACTTCTTCACCATTAAACGATGTGTGTAATGTAAAATCTTGAATACTCTCTGCGTGAATAAAAATTACGTTTTTACCCTCTAAGGTGCCTGTATATTCATTAGTTTCTACTTCGTTATCCAAGTTATCATAATAATCTCTAAACTCTTTATAATTACTATCATATCCAAATAAAGGAATAATTTGTGGCTCCAAACTAGATATAATATCGTTAAACTGATAAACATAAATACCAAAACGCATTACAATAAACTCTCTATTCCATTGTTTACCTAAACGCCCTAAATCAGTAACAGTTAAAGTCATAATAAAAATACTAATAAAAACTAAACCAACTAAAAACGTGTTTTTAGCGCGTAGTTTGCCTACTTCTATTTTACTTACCATTTCATAATAATTTCTTTTTGATAAATAAATATTAACAAAAATAAAAACAACAATTTGCCATAAATAAATAAAATCAGTTAACTCCATAACACTATCAGTAACTGAATCAGCTACATCAACTATTTGTAGTGAAGTTGCTAGTAAAGAAATAGAAGCATAAGATATATAATTAGTATAATACATCGAATTAATAATACAAATCAAAGTAAATAAAATAGTCCACAATAAAAAATATTTAAATTGGTTTTTAGGTTTAAATAAATATCCGAAAGATCCTATTAAAACACTAACACCAAAATCAGCAATAATTGGACTAATATCAAAATAATTTGCCACGGTTGTCAGTCTAAGTAAAGTACTATTAATTAAAGATGAAATTACAAAGGTTAAAAATAAAATATTGGTTCCTAAGTAACTTTTATAATTGTTTTTTATTTTATTTATTAAATTAAGCAAAAAAATCACCTCAATGTTTCACTACATAAGTATAACACTTTTTAAAAATATTTTCAATTAATAACAGCATTAAAAATGACGATACCAAAAAGCGACTTTATCAGTCGCTTACTATTTATTATAGCAAATAAAGGAGCTTTCAATAATTGTGTAATCTGCTAGATATACATAATTATGTATACCTAATATTATTGTGGATTTTTAAGTTCTAAATTATGTAAACCTTTTTTTGCCATTTGATAATATAAGGCGTTTATAGCTATACCAAGAACTAAAACATAAGATAATATATAAATCCACATCATTAAAATAATAATATTAGATAAACTACCATAGAAAATATCATAATTAGCAAAATTAGTTACATAATATGAGTAAACAGCAGTTGCCAGCATAAAACATAAGGTAGTAAATAAAGATCCGATATTGACATCTTTACTTCTAATATTCATATCTGGAGCAATGGTATATATCACTTTGATAGTGAAAAAAATTAAAATAAAAGCAATTGGCCACTTTAATAAAACAAAGATAAAATATAAATTATCACTAATATTCTTTAAAAAATCCATATCCATAATAGCTTTTACTATCATGTTACCAAATCCTAGTACGACAATAATGAACACTAATAAAATCACTAATATTATGGATAAAACAAAAGATTTTATACGCCTATTAATATAATTAGCATTCTCAGTACTATACAAAGTATTAGAAGCAATAATAATAGAATGTGGACCATTAGACGCTAAAATAAAACCAGTAATCATAAAAAACCCAACAC
>JAQUUG010000084.1 GCA_028693965.1 Bacilli bacterium | reverse complement strand
ATGATTCCATTAACTATTCATTTTGGGGTAATCCCAAATGGTCCATTCAATTTTATGATGATACTATAGATGGATCATCAGCTTTACTATTTTGTATATATAGTTTGTTTAAAGCCAAAGAAAGTGAGGATATATTTGATTACCTAGAACATATGACGATTGATGAATTTGAGTTGATATTGAAAGGAAAAGTTCCCATTCCACTACTTGAAAAAAGATATAAAACAGTTGCTAATGTATCGAAAATAATTAATCAACATATGAATGGTAATTTCTATCAATATATTAAAAATAAATTGAATTCGGATGAGTTATTTGAAGTAATAGTAAAATGTTTTCCTGATTTTGAGGATATTAGAATATATAACGAAAAAACAATTTACTTTTATAAATTAGCACAGCTATTAACTTCTGACATTTTGCATATAATAAAATTAAAAGAAAAAGTTGCTGTTAATTATGATAGTTTAGTAGGGTGCGCTGATTATAAAATACCTCAAATAATGAGAAGTTTAGGCTTTTTAAAATATGATAAAGAACTAGAAAGAGTAGTAGATAATAGACTAGAAATTAAAGAGGGCAGTAAGGAAGAAATTGAAATTAGAGCATCTCAATTAGTCATAATTAATTATATATATAGTAAGCTAGATAAAAGGTATGCACGAATTGATATTAATGATTATTTATGGAGTTTATCAAAAAATAAAAATAGTGATATAAAACCTTATCACTTAACACGAACTACTAATTATTAAAAGGAGAGATATTATGATAGATATAAAATTAATTAGAGAAAATAAAGAATTAGTTAAAGAAAATATTAAAAAGAAATTTCAAGATAAAAAATTACCATTAGTTGATGAAATTGAAATGTTAGATATTAAAAATCGTGAAGTAAAAAAACAAGGTGATGAATTAAGAAGTCTAAAAAATACTAAGAGTGCACAAATAGGAACATTAATGCGTGATAAAAAAACAGAAGAAGCTGAAGAGTTAAAAAAAGAAATTGCACAGTATAATGAAAAAATTGCTTTTTTAGAACAAGAAGAATTAGAATTATCATTAAAAATTAAAGAAAAAATGATGACTATTCCTAATATTATTGCTGATGATGTTCCAATTGGGGAAGACGATAGTAAAAATGTTGAAATTGAAAAATTTGGTGAACCAGTAGTACCTAACTATGATATTCCTCATCATGCTGATATTATTGAAGCATTAAATGGTGTTGATAAGGTAAGTGCGGGAAGGACTAGTGGTAATGGTTTTTATTACTTAATGGGTGATATTGCTCGCCTTCATTCAGCAATGCTTTCTTATGCTAGAGACTTCATGATTGATAAGGGTTTTAATTATTGCATTCCACCTTTTATGATCAGAAGTGATGTCGTATCTGGTGTCATGAGTTTTGAAGAGATGGATGCGATGATGTATAAAATAGAAGGGGAAGATTTATATTTAATTGGAACAAGTGAACATTCAATGATTGGTAAGTTTAAAGATACTATTATCAAAGAAGAAGAACTTCCCTTGACTTTAACGTCATATTCACCATGTTTTAGAAAAGAAGTTGGAGCTCACGGTATTGAAGAAAGAGGACTTTACAGAGTTCATCAATTTGAGAAACAAGAAATGGTTGTTCTTTGCAAAGAAGAAGAAGGCATGAATTGGTACAATAAAATGTGGCAATATACAGTAGAGTTCTTTAGAAGTCTAGAAGTTCCTGTTAGGACTTTAGAGTGTTGTAGTGGTGATTTAGCAGATTTAAAAGTTAAATCATGTGATGTAGAAGCTTGGAGTCCAAGACAACAAAAATATTTTGAAGTTGGTTCTTGTTCAATTCTAGGAGATGCACAAGCAAGAAGACTTCAAATTAGAAGCAAAAATGATAATGGAACATATTATGTAACAACTTTAAATAATACTGTTTTAGCGACACCAAGAGGGTTAATTGCTTTTATTGAAAACAATTACAATGAAGATGGAAGTATTGATATTCCTGAAGCTTTAAGACCATATATGGGTGGTAAAACAATCATCAAATAATTTAAGAATCATTTTGATTCTTTTTTTCTTTTCAAAATTAGCATATAAATATTTACTTACTATAATAAAAAAACTAAGCTATATTTAATAAGCTTAGTTAAAATAATATTTTAATCTTTTTTTCTTTTAAAATTTTGGTTGAGTGTGGTAATACACACTATAAAATACCAAACAACTTTGTCTATATCCTGGTTTTGAGTATAATTATTAGGAAGATAATCATCTACATAACTTATAATTGTTTTTTTAGAGTTTACATTAATAGAGTAAATTTTGATTGCTTTAATGGCAATATCTTTAGCTATTTCAAAATGTTTTCTATCACTAGCTGATGCCTTTGTTATTGGATTAAATAATATGCTAATGTTAGAAAAATCATCGATAGTGTCATATATTTCTTTAAACATCATATTCATTGTTGCATCTAAAATATCGGAAAAATAATGCATATATTCTTTATTTATTGATTCTCTAAATTGTCCATAAATAACATCATATTCTTTTAAGATATCAAAATTATTAACAGAATCTAAAATTGTTTTATATAGATTTGTAACTTGATAAATTAACAAATTTTTATTTTGAACTTTACTTAATGTGTTATAGTTTAATAGGACATTATTGATTGTTTCCGTCATAAATACTTACCTCCAATATTAAATGATATTATATACAACGTTTAAAAGACTGAGCAAAGTGATTTTTTTACTGTCATTCTTTAATTACCTTTTTTAATGTGATTTAAAAGTAATAAAAAGCAACACAAAAAATCATCTCCTATATTACTTAAAATAAAATAGTACAAAATCATTTAATGATTTTTAATGGTACCACCTTATTTAGATTATAAATAAGAAATGATGAAAAGTCAATATGTAGATATTGACTTTTTGAGTATACGTGATTAGTTTTGCCTTGTAAAATCATTTTCTACTGAATATTGACAATTAATTTTATTAAGTATTTCTTTAACAATTTCCATTGCAATATCTAAATTTTCCCCTTCATAATTTAATAATACACTTGTAATAGTTTCTTTGATTTCTCTTATTCCCTTAATATTCCCTTCGCCAAATAAAATATAATCGGATGAAAAACCTAATTCATCATGTAACATAATAAGTTTATCTATTGATAGAGATGTTCGACCTTTTAAAAGTTTCCAAAAATTTTGTTCTTGCATATTTATTTTTTTAGCAAACTCTCTTTTACTTATTTCCAGTTTATTTTTTCTAATATTATCTAATCGTTTTCCGATTTCTATCTTTAATTCATCATTCATTCCTATACCTCCATAATGTTTCCTATTTAAAGATATCAAAAAGAATTATTAAATAAATCTTTATATATGATAAAAGTTAATTAAAGTATGATAAAGTGTATTAAAGTTTTTTCCAAAATATGGTAAAATAATAATATGAGATGCTTTAAAAATTAGTATAAGGGAGTGATATAGATGAAATCTATTAAATTACTACTACTTGAAGATAATGAATATGATTGCAATTTGTTTAGAAAGAGTGCAATGGCAAGAAATGACATAAAATTGGTTGGAATATATGATTCTGTTGATGAAACAATAAAACATTTATGTTCTGATAATATTGATGAAGTTATTCTTGATTTAGAATTAACAAGGGGAACGGGTGGCTCAGGTTTAATTTTTTTACAAAAACTAAATAGTCTTAATCTAAATAAACGCCCTTTAATTATTGT
>JAQUUG010000083.1 GCA_028693965.1 Bacilli bacterium | reverse complement strand
ATTAATGAGGCTAAAAGCGGGCATCCAGGAATTGTTTTAGGAGCAGCACCGATTTTGTATAGTCTTTATGCTAACCATTTAAATATTTCATTGACTGATACTAACTGGATTAATCGTGATCGTTTCATCATGTCTGCGGGTCATGGATCCGCACTTTTATATAGTACTTTATATTTGGCTGGTTTTAATCTAACCCTTGATGATGTAAAACATTTTAGAAGAAGTGGTAAAACACCGGGCCATCCTGAGTATAATAGCTTCTTTGGTATTGAAATGACAACAGGACCACTAGGTCAAGGTATTAGTACCGCGGCTGGACTTGCTTTAGGTTCAAAGATGCTAAGTGAAAAATTTTCTTATAAAAATACTAAAGGAAAAATTATAACAAATCTTATTGATTATAAAGTGTATGTTTTATGTGGCGATGGCGATTTAATGGAAGGGGTTACAAGTGAAGCTATATCATTGGCTGGCACCCTCAAACTAAATAATTTAATAGTATTATATGATTCAAACGATACAACTTTAGATGGAAAAACTAATATTAGTTTTAAAGAAAATGTACGAGCTAAATTTGCTGCTTGTGGTTGGAATACTTTGTATGTTAAAGATGGTAGTGATTATAGAGCTGTTGATAAAGCAATAAATAGTGCTAAAAAATCTAATTTACCAACTATTATTGAAATAAAAACAACAATTGGTCGGGGATCATTATTAGAAGGAACTAATAAAGTGCATGGTAAACCTTTAGAAGAAAGCGATATAAATCAATTACGCGCTAGTTTAAATGTTAAAGAAGCTTTTAATGTTCCTGATTATATTAAAGAAGCTTTTCAAAGTAAAATCAACAAACGTGTTAGTGATGTATATGATAAATGGTCTAATCTATATAAAGAATATATTACTATTAATACTAGTTATCAAAAAGACCTTAATTTTTTAAATACGAAGGAACTAAATGTTGACTTGTGCAACTTTGATTGGCATTTTGATGCCGATTTAAGAGAAGCTATGCGCGATACCAATAATCATGTTATGGAAAAGATGGCTAAAAATATCCCACAGTTTATTGGCGGAAGTGCAGATTTAGGAAGTTCAACAAAAACGTATCTACCAGACTTTGGCGATATTAAAGAAAACAGTTATAGTGGTAAAAATATTTGGTTTGGTGTTAGAGAACATGCCATGGGAACTATGCTAAATGGTTTAGCTCTAGCAGGATTTAGACCATTTGGTTCAACCTTTCTAGTGTTTTCAGATTATATGAAACCGGCTATCAGGTTGTCATCATTAATGAAATTACCAGTTACTTACATTTTCACTCATGATTCAGTTAGTATTGGTGAAGACGGGGCAACGCATCAACCAATTGAGCAGTTAGCTATGCTTAGATCCATCCCTGATTTTAATGTTTTTAGACCATGTGATGCTCATGAAATAGTTGGGGCATGGAATTACATATTAAATAGTATCACGCCTCACGCCTTAGTATTATCTCGAAATCCTGTTACTTTACTTAAAACCACTGATGCCAATAAAGTAAAATATGGAGCTTATGTTGTAAGAAAAGAAATTAAACAATTGCACGGTATTATTATTGCAACTGGTAGTGAAGTCCAGACAGCTTTTTATATTGCTGAAGAACTTTACAATAACAAGCATATTGATATTCGCATTGTAAGTATGCCGTCTTTATCTTTATTTAAGAAGCAACCAAAAGAGTATCAAGAAGAAGTTCTACCAATGGGTTATAAAAAAATAGTAATTGAAGCTGGATCATCTTTTGGATTAGAAGGTTTTGTTTATAATGATAAATATTTAATTACTATAGATCATTTTGGTATGAGTGGTACTAAAGAAGAAGTATTAGAATACTGTGATTTTACATATGAACAAATAAAAATAAAAGTCGAAAAATTGTTAAGTTAATTTCGACTTTTTTCATCTCTTTTTGCGCGTTTCTAAAGCTAAGATTTAATTAAGGTGATTAAATGAAAACATATTATATTTTTCTTATAAAAAAAGATATTACGCGAGTCTATGAAAATAATGAAAAACAACTTTTTAAAATATTAGATAATCTTTATCATTTTCGTAAAACAAATCTTCGTTACGGTATTACTTTATATAAACAATTATGTCAGATCATAGATGATAAAAATATAGATAATTTTTTAAATAATAAAGCTACACTTACTAAAAATAGTAATTATTATTTTAAAGAGCAAAATGAAGTTAGTATGGTAATGCTGAAAACATCGTGCGTTATTATTAAAACTAATAGTGAGTTTCCCCAACTATTTAAATGGCTATTATTTTATAATAAAAACTTTTTTATATGTGATTTTGAAAACAAACAGTATTATTGGCTAAAAAATATTATCAATAAAATAAACATTTATGAATATATTTAAATAGGACTTGATAATTTATAATTATTTTAGTAAAATATTACTGGAAGGAATGAGAAAAATGGAATTTTTATTTGATATATTAAAAGTATTAAGTGGTCTTATTATTGGAGCGGTAGCAGGTTTCTTTATCGCACGTAATTATATGCAAAAGTATATAAAGAAAAACCCACCTATCAATGAACAAATGATAAAAGCAATGATGATGCAGATGGGAAGAACACCAAGTCAAAAACAGGTCAATCAAATGATGAAATCAATGTCCAAATATATGGATTAACATTGATTTTTTTTCTTAGTAAAAGGAGATGGTTTTATCAAACCAAAAATTGGTATTATTATGAGACCCGAATTAAGTACTGACGATAATTTGATATATTGTGGTTATAAGGGAATAATAGATGCCGTTTTAAAATGTGGTGCTGTCCCAATTGGTATTTTCCCACCTAATATTGATAACTATTATCAAAATGACATAAAAACGACAAAGGTTTTAACAAGTGAAGAAAAACAAAATTTAATTAATAATATTGAAGAAATGGACGGTATTATATGTCAAGGCGGCGATGATTTGTATGAATATGATGTTGAAACAATTAAATATTGTTATCAAACAAAAAAGCCTCTTTTAGGCATATGTTTAGGAATGCAAGCTATGGCTTATACTTTTAATGGGAAACTAGGTGATATTGGTAATTTATCACACAAACAAAAGGGCGTTAAATATGCACATTCTATTAATATAAAAGAGGGCAGTCTTTTATATGAGATATTTAATACTTCAAATATTTCAGTAAATAGTCGACATAAATCTTGTGTAATGAGTACCGATTTAGAAATAACAGCTTTTTCTAACGACTTAGTTATCGAAGCTATTGAAGGTAAAAATCATCCGTTCTTTATTGGCGTACAGTGGCACCCAGAGACGATGATTGAATATGATATAATGATGAATAGGTTATTTACTTATTTTATTCAAACTTGTAAATTAGGAGAGTGAAAGTTTGAAAATAGAGAGTTTAGCTAATATTGTTAATGGTCATATTGTTAACTCATCATTCAAAAATTATAAAATAGGAAATATAGTTATTGATTCTAAAAAAGTTTCTAAAAAAGATGTATTTATTGCTTTAAAAGGTAAAACTTTTGATGGTCATGATTTTGTCAATGAAGCGATAGAAAAAGGTGCGATTGCTATTATAGTTAGTAAAGAAGTTCCTGCTTCAAACAAAACAATTGTTATTAAAGTTGATGATACTTATGAAACACTACTAAAACTTGCCGAATATCAAAGAAATAAATACCAAGTACCTTTAGTAGCGGTTACGGGAAGTGTTGGTAAAACGACGACTAAAGAGCTTATTGCTTCCATACTTAATAACAAATATCAAGTTTTAAAAAGG
>JAQUUG010000017.1 GCA_028693965.1 Bacilli bacterium | reverse complement strand
CTACGCGGAGAGTATATTAAATGGAAGTGACCCAATACTAGAAGATGGGATGATACCAATTGTGTATGATGAAACTGAAACTAGATGGCAAAAAGCAGATACTAGTAGTACTTGGTATGATTATGACAATCAAATGTGGGCAAACGCAGTATTAGTAACAGAAGACTCGAGAAGTAGTTATCAAAGTGCAGCATCTGGAACGACAATTGATGAAGGTGATATATTAGCATATTTAGTCTGGATACCAAGATATGAATATGAAACAATTACATCAACAACAGCTACGGAAATCAAAGTAAACTTTATATCTATTGATACTACAGAAGCTAGTGATAATTATATAATCCATCCTGCTTTCACCTTTGGTGATGAAGAATTATCAGGCATCTGGGTTGGTAAGTTTGAAACCAGTACTGATGTTACAAGTACATGTTATACAAGTCCTAGTACGGATAACTGCGTAGATGTAAATCCGATGATAGTACCTAACGTTTCAAGCTTAAGGAATCAAACAGTGAGTACGATGTTTACAACAATTCAAAAGATAAATGGTGTAACATATGGCTTAGCTACAGGGGATGCACATATGATGAAAAACACCGAGTGGGGATCAGTGGCTTATTTAAGTCAAAGTATTTATGGTAAATATGGTAATAGTATGTATACTGGTGATAATAAAGAAATATATCAAAATAAGTCAACAACATATATAACGGGAAGTTCTAATGGAACACCAAGTACCGATACTACTAATGTTCAGTGTTTATATAATGATATAACAGATAGAGGAAATGGTATTGGTGCTTGTGGAGCAGGTGCATCCACAACTGGCAACATCTATGGCATCTATGACATGAGTGGTGGAGCCTATGAATATGTAATGGGGGTAATGTATAATAGTGAAAACACTAGTCTTAATGTTTCATCATCAGGATTTGATCAGACAACAATAGACAATACTAGCTTCTCCAAATATGTAGATAAATATGCTTACGGAACAACTTACAATGATAGTGCAGCTTACGTAAGAGCTCTAATAGGCGATGCAACAGCGGAAACAAAAAGCTGGTACGGTGATAGCGCTTACTTCGTGAACTCTGCTTACTCTTTCTTCGTTCGTGGTGGTATTTATAATTATAGTACTAGTGCCGGTGTTTTCAACTTTGGCAGGGGTAATGGGAGCAGTATTATTTTCTATAGTTCACGTGCCGTCTATGTTAATCCGTAATGATTAACACGTTTTCTTTTCTAGATGGAACATTAAATTATTTAGGACAAGTTAGTTATATTATTATACCGATAATAATGATCTTATTCCTTTTTATATCATATAAAATTTCATGTAAGATATTTACAAAAAGAGAATTTTAATCGTAAAACAAAAGTAAAATAGAGTATTAACAACAATAATAATAGTTGAAATAATCATTGAAACTATTATTTTTTTTAAAAATTTGCTATAATATTTAATAGGTGTTAAATATGGAAAATATATATGGAAAAAAATTAACGGAATTAGAAGATTATTTTGAAAAAATTGGCGATAAAAAATTTAAAGCCCTTCAGTTATATGAATGGATATATAAAAAAAGAATTGCTAGTTTTGACGACATGTCTAATATAAAAAAAGAAACATTAATGACTTTGAAACGAGACTTCAATTTTGATATTTTACAAATAATGAGTCGTTTGGATGACAAAGATGTGCATAAATATTTATTTAATCTAAAAGATAATAATAAAATAGAAGCGGTATTAATGAAACATGATTATGGAAATAGTTTATGTATATCAACGCAAGTTGGTTGTAATATGGGATGTAGTTTCTGTGAAAGTGGTCGATTAAAAAAAGTTCGTAATTTAGAGACCTATGAAATGGTGTTGCAAATATTAGAAGTCGAAGCTGATCTAAAAATAAGAATATCACATGTTGTACTAATGGGAATAGGTGAACCATTTGACAACTATGACAATGTTTTAGATTTTATCAAAATTATTAATAATGGTAGAGGAATAGATATTGGAGCTAGACACATAACAATATCAACCTGTGGTGTTATTCCTAAAATCAAAAAATTCATGGATGAAGATATGCAAGTTAATTTAGCTATCTCACTTCATGCTCCTAATCAAGAACTTAGAAGTAAACTAATGCCCATTGCGCAAGCATATAATTTAAAAGATTTGATTACTATTATCAAAGAATATATCAATAAAACTAATAGACGTGTTACTTTTGAATATATTATGCTTAAAGGAATAAATGATAGTGAAACTAATGCTATAGAACTAGCTAAATTATTAAAAGGAATTAATTGTTATGTTAACTTAATTCCATATAATGAAACAAGTCATATTGAGTATCAAAAAAGTAGCCAAGAGCAAATTTTGAAATTTTATGATATACTAAAGAAGAATAAAATAAATGTTACTATTAGAAGAGAGTTTGGTTCTAAGGTTATGGCTGCTTGTGGGCAACTTAGATCACTATATAAGGAGGAACAATAATGGATTACTATTACCTAACTGATTCAGGTAAATTGCGCGATCACAATGAAGATAGTGTTATTATTGTTAGTAATGCTAGTGGTGAGCATTTATTAGCCGTCGCTGATGGTATGGGTGGACACCGCGCTGGTGAGGTTGCTTCATCAATCGCTATTACACATCTTGGTAAAAGATTTAAAGAATTAAGTCGTCTTGGAAGTAAGGACGACGCTATTAACTGGATTAAAGATACGGTTAGTGAAGCTAACGTGCTAATATATAAATATACATCGGAACATAAGGAAAGCATGGGAATGGGAACAACTTTAGTTCTTGCTGTTATAACCGATAAATATTTATTGTTTGGTAATATTGGCGATAGCTCAGGATATGTTTTTAAAAAAGAAAAATTATACAAGATTACAACCGATCATACTTTAGTTAACTTACTTGTTAAATCAGGAGAACTTACTTTAGAAGAAGCTAAAAATCATCCTCGGAAAAATGTTTTAATGAGAGCACTTGGTGCAACAAGTGCCGTTGAAATGGACATTTTTGATGTTGAAACGGATGTTGAAGGTATTTTCCTATGTAGTGATGGCTTAACAAATATGTTAGAAGATGAACAAATCAACAAAGTTTTAAATGATAAATTAACTATTGAAGAAAAAGTTAAAAAGCTAATTTTAAAGAGTAACAACCGGGGTGGTACTGATAATATTTCAGTTGCATATTTAGTCAAAGGTGGTGAAAAGAATGATAATTAAAGGACAAAAAATAAATGATCGTTATCAAATAATTAGGATGATTGGTGAAGGTGGTATGGCTAATGTTTATTTAGCTTATGATACTATTTTAGATCGTAATGTTGCTGTTAAAGTCTTAAGAGGCGATTTAGCTGGTGATGAAAAATTTGTTCGTCGTTTTCAAAGAGAAGCTATATCAGCTAGTTCATTATCACATCCTAATATTGTAGAAATGTATGATGTTGGTGAAGATGATGGTAAATATTTTATTGTTATGGAATACATAGAAGGAAAAACTTTAAAAAATCTAATTAAAAAAAGAGGTTCTCTAACTGTCCCTGAAACAATCGATATTATGATGCAATTGACTAGTGGAATTGCTCATGCCCATGACAGTTATATTATTCACCGTGATATTAAACCTCAAAATGTTTTAATACTTGATGATGGTCTTGTTAAAATAACTGATTTTGGAATTGCTATGGCATTAAATAGTAATGAATTAACGCAAACTAATTCAGTAATGGGATCAGTTCATTACTTACCACCTGAACAAGCTAGTGGCAACGGGTCAACTATTAAGAGTGATATTTATTCACTTGGTATATTAATGTATGAATTACTAACGGGTAAGGTACCTTTCAAAGGTGATAACGCTGTTGAGATTGCTATTAAACACATGAGAGAACCAATGCCTAGTGTTTGTAGTGTAAATCCTGATATACCCCAAAGTGTCGAAAACATTATTTTAAAAGCATGCGCTAAAAATCCTAAAAACAGGTATGATAATGTTAGAGAAATGCATGAAGATTTAAAAACTGCTCTAGCGCCAGCACATAGTTTTGATCGCCGTTTAGTTTATAAATATCAAGAAAATGAATTAGAAGAAACTAAACAATTACCTAAAATAGATGAAAAATTGCTAACTAAAGAAACAACTTCAAAAACCAAAGATAAGGGTGATAAAGTTTTAAATCGAATTTTAATAATCATGGCATCTATTTGTTTCTTATTATTTTTAGGGGTTGGTATTTTTGCTATTATTTATCCTAAAATGGCAGAAACACCAGATGTTCAAATACCTGATGTTTCTAATCTCTCAGTTGTAGAAGCGGAAAGCAAGCTTAAAAAATTAGGCTTTGAAGTCAATGTAGAAACGAAAAGCAAGAGTGATAATACTATTGAAGAAGGAAATGTTATAGAAACTAGTCCTATTATTGGTCGAACGGTTAAAAAAGGCACAGAAATAACTTTAATTGTTTCATCTGGGCCTAAAGGTTTAACAATGGAAAACTATGTTGGAAAATTATATTACGAAGTAGAAGCGAGTTTAGAAGCTAATAACATGCATGTTATAGTGGAAACTAAAGAAGTTGCTGATGCAACTAAATATACGGAGAATGTTATTATCGAGCAAGATCCAAAAGAGGGAACTTTATTAGAAGAGGGCGATACGGTTACTTTATATATAGCTGATATAATTACTAAATACCCTGATTTTGTTAACGAAGGATGGAACGTATCAGATGTTGAAACTTTTTCTAATAAATACAATTTAACTTTAGTAAAAGAATATAGAGAAACTAGTGATTATTCAGCTGGAACAATAATATCGCAAAGTAGAGCAGCTGATAGTAAAGTGTTATCGGGAACAACACTTAAGATTGTGATTGCTACGGAAGTATCTAGTGGCGAAGTAGAAGATATAGTTGAGTGATAACTATGGTAGGTAAAATAATTAAACTAATCAGCAATGATTACACCGTTCTTTGCAACGATAAATTAATTATTTGCAAAGCTCGAGGGAAGTTTCGTAACGACAACATTAAACCGCTAGTGGGTGATAATGTTAAAATAGATTTAAAAAATAGTTACATTTTAGAGGTTTTACCAAGAATGAATGAGCTAGTTAGACCTCCAGTTAGTAATATTGATCAAATTATTATTGTAATGAGTGTGAAAGAGCCTGATTTTTCAACTAATTTGTTAGATAAATTATTAGTAATAATTGAGTATAATAACATTAAACCAATTATTTGTTTAACTAAAATGGATTTACTAAGTAAAGAAGAACATAGTGAAATCTCTAAATATATATCATATTATCAAAAGATTGGTTATAAAATATTTAATAATACAGATATTAGTGATTTTAGTTTAATCTTTAAAAATAAAATAAGTGTTTTTACTGGTCAAAGTGGGGCAGGAAAATCAACACTACTTAATATGCTGAATAGTGATTTACATTTAAAAACGGGCATTATTTCTAAAGCGCTAGGACGTGGTAAACATACAACAAGACATGTAGAATTAATGAATGTTAATGGTGGCTATATTGCAGATACTCCGGGTTTTTCAGATATTTCTTTTATTGGTATGTCAAAGAGTGATATTAGAGATAATTTTATTGAGTTTAATGAATATAAACAAGACTGTAAATATCGTGATTGTATGCATGACAAAGAAGATGATTGCGCTATCAAAGAAGCTGTTGAAAATGGCAATATTATAGAAAGTCGCTATCAAGATTATTTGAAATTTATTAGTAAGGAATGATAATATGAAAATTGCAGTGTCCTTTTTATCAATTAAAGATAATTTAGAAGATAATATTCAAAAATTAGAAGAGAGTAATATTGATTACTTGCATTTGGATATCATGGATGGATTTTTTGTTAAAAATAAAACATGGAATATTGATGAAGTGAAGTCTTTAATTAGAAATGTTACAAAACCACTAGATGTTCATTTAATGGTTAATAATGTTATGGAATATGTATCTTCTTTCAGCATCCTTAAACCTAATTATATTACTTTTCATTACGAAGCTGTAACTAATCATCATGAAGTAATTGATTATATTAAGAAACTAGGTATCAAAGTTGGTATGTCGATTAAACCTAATACTAATGTTGATGAAATAATTGACTATTTGCCAAAAATAGATTTAGTTTTAGTCATGAGTGTGGAACCTGGTGAAGGTGGTCAAACATTCATAGCTAATTCAATTAACAAAATAAATCGTTTGTCTCAAATAAGAGATTACTATCATTATGGTTATTTTATAGAGGTAGATGGTGGTATTAATGATTTAACGATTAAAGATTGCATTAAAGCTGATATAGTGGTAGTTGGTAGTTTTATTACTAATAGTAGTGATTATCAACAACAAATTGTAAAGCTAAAAAATAATTAAGATAAAAAGATTTTCAATTCTGAAAATCTTTTTTAGTCTTTGTATGACTTTTTATTATCAATTTTTCCAATTAAATAATCAATGAAAGTGGTATAGAAAATAGCTAGTTTAATTAACTTTCTATTGATATATTTTTTTGTTTGTTATAATAAGCAACCAAATAAATATCAATAATGCAATTAATATCTTCTTGGTTTAAATCAAACTCTTCTCTTATATCTTTAATTTTAAGTTTCATTATATTTATTACTTACAATTATTTTAAGATAAAACGGATTGTTATATTGATTTTTAAAGCAAATTGTTATAAAATTATAACAGTAGGAGGATTTTATGAGGACAAAAAAAGGTTTCACATTAATTGAGCTTTTAGCTGTAATAGTTATACTTGCAATCATAGCATTAATTGTTACCCCACTAATTATGAATGTTATTAGTGATAGTAAAGAGGGGGCTTATGCTAGTCAAAAAACGATGATTGAGCATGCAGCAGAATTATATTATGCTAGTCATGCTGATGAAGTTACATGGGATGGCGATAGTGCTTATATCTTACTTGGTGATTTGAAGGACAAAGGTTATCTTAAAGAAAATATTACCAGTCCTTTAAGTGGTGAAGTACTTTCCGATGATACAATGATATTAGTATATATAGAAGATAATGAAATTTTTTATTCACTTCAGTTATATGATGATAAATCTTTTGACTGGTATGGAGAACAAATGGTGAGTGCTGTTAAAAAGATGGATTTAGAATTACCAACTAGTATTGGGGAAACTGTCAGTGTGAATTTGGATGAGCTTATTGATAGTGGTGAAACATCAGAAATAAGAATTCCTACTGATATTACTAACAGGTGCGTTGGTTATGTAGAAATAGAAAAAACAGGTACTGAGACTTATGATTATACCCCATACATTGATTGCTTACTTGATGCTAGTACATTTGTTAGTAGTTATGTTAGTTTTGGTAGTAAATACGATGATCAATTTGAAGCTGTTATTGAAACAAGTGATGGAGGTTTTATAGCTGTAGGTAGAAGTAATTCTGAAGAAATATCTAAATATAACATTACGAGTAATGGTGGAATGGATGCTCTGATTGTTAAATATGATAGTGAGGGAAATATTCTGTGGGCTAGTAATTTTGGAGGATCAATTAGTGATCGCTTTTGGGATGTGGTGGAAGTAGCAGATGGTTACATTGCTGTTGGTGAAACAACAAGTAGCGATTTAGAAGGATTTCACGGCGGAACATATGATGCTCTACTAGTCAAATATGATAAAGATGGTAATTTGGTATCACAAAAAATATTTGGAGGTAGTGGAAATCAGGATAATTTTTTTAATGTTATAATTGATGATAATAATCATATTATTGCTACAGGATCATTATATTCAATTGCTGATGGAGATTTAAGTGACATTGAACTTCCTGCTAATTCAGGAGCTTTCATGTCTGTTAATGTCATTTTTAATATGGATTTTAGTTTAAATGATATTATTTTCTTTGGGGGAAGTAAATATGATATATTTTATGATACTATTCAAACTAGTGATGGCGGCTATTTATCAGTTGGATATACTAATTCAAGTAATGGCGACGTTGATGGCTTAAAATATATTACAACTGGTTATAACTATGAAGGTGTTATTGTTAAATATGATAGTAATTTTACTATTGAAAACATTCAACTCTTTTCGGGCACGGGTCATACTTACTTTAATAGTGTTGTTGAAGTCGCTGATGGATATATTGTAGCTGGAAATAGTGTTGCTGCTGATAATGATATGGAAGGACTTAATATTTCAACAGATGGCACAAAGGATGCTCTGATTGTTAAATATGATAAAACTTTAGAAAATGTTATGTGGAAAAAAACTTTTGGTGGGACTAAAGAAGATAATTTTGAAAATATCATTATTGCTGATGATAATACGGTTATAGCAGTTGGTTATTCTAAATCAAGTGATAGTTATATGAATGGTATTTCTAAATCAGATAGTGGTTATAGGAATGCTATACTAGTTAAATATAATATCAGTAATGGTAATATTGTAACTAAAAAAGTTTTTGGTGGTAGTAATACAGATATTTTTAAAGCTATTATTAAAACTTCAAGTAACAATTATGTGCTAGCAGGATATTCATATTCTAATAACAAGGATTTAAAAAATTTTAATAAAGGTCATAGTGATGCTATTATGGTAGCATATGATAGCGATTTAAACCTAACTAAAATATTTAATGAAGAAGTAGTTATTATTGATAAAATAGATGAGCTAATATCTAATTATGGAACCAGTCTTAGTTCTAGTTATGATGCCATTTATACGACTAATAATCCTAATGTTGATCTTTTGGGATGGTGTTCATCATATTCACCTAGTGGTATTAACAATTACGATTATGGACAATGTTTAAAGCCATTTAATGATGATGATATGAAATTATTAAATGATATTGAAACACCTAACTATTATAAAACAGTAATATCAGGTGAAAAGGAATACACAATTGATAATGAGCCAGATGATTATACTAACTGGTTACAATTACACCTTAGATTAGTCGATGGTATAACAGATGTTAGTGACTTTAAAATTAAGTTTAGTGATGGATATATAGGCAGTATTGAAGAATGTGTGGAAAATGGTTACATTGAACCGTTAGTAATAGCCTCTAACATATTAATTTATTCACCATATAGTGAACGTACATATCCCGATACAACGACTATTTTATATGATGGGTATTTAAGTGATAGTGGGTCATATTCTGATGCTTATTTGATATTAAAGCCCAAAAAAGAAATAGTTAGTTTCATATTTACATCAAGCCGTACAATGACAACCAATATCGATCGTGGTTTTAGTATTTATGAACTAAGAAATTTTGATATGAGTATAACAACTTCTAATTAGATAAGATGTAAAAAGTTGTAAAATAAAGTAAATCACCATTGTTAATGGTGGTTTTTTTGATATAATTGATACATACTAAACATATGGGAGGTATTAAAAGTTGAAAAAAAAAGAAGGATTTACATTAATAGAGTTACTTGCAGTTATTGTTATATTAGCAGTTAATGCTTTAATTGCAACGCCACTAATTATGAATATTATAAGTGAAGCAAAAAAAGGAGCTTTTTTAGATAGTAGTTATGCAATAATTACTGCTGCAGAGCAAGGTTATGCAAAAAGTTTAATTAAAGAGATAGATGCTGAGGAAACCGAGTATACTTTTAATGATGGCGTTAAAGCTTTAAAAAGTGGTAATATTACATTAGAGTATAAAGGAAGTAATCCTAATTATGGTAATTTAATTATAAACGATGAAGGAAATGTTTCGATTAACTTTTATAGTAATGGCTGGTGTGCTACAAAAAATTATGATACAGATGTTATTACTATAGATGCTGTTTCAAATATAGAAGATTGCGTACCAGATATTGTGGCACCTGTTATAACTTTAGAAGATGGTGATATAACAATATTAAGCAGTCAAGAAAATTATGTTGAACCTGGGTATAGTGCAATAGATGAAACTGATGGTGATATAACTACTAGTGTTATTATATCTCATAATATACAGTATGGAGTTTCAGGAGAATATACTATAACTTATACTGTTGCTGATTTATCAGGTAATACAAGTACTTTAACAAGAAATGTTAAGGTTATTAATGATCCTATCTTAATGGTTGCATCAAGTTCGGGAAATGATACTGCTAATTTTCTAGGAGGCCCATTGATTAAAAATACTATTGAGAGTATTATCTTTGATATTACTAATGTGGTCCCAAGTTCTGTAATAGGTTCATGGGATGTATCAAAAAATCAAGATGGATCAGTCATGGCTTGGTATACTGATAATGACAGTGATGGTTTATATGAATTAACAATAGGCGGTTATACTAAAGTTTATGCTAATCCTAATTCCAATTATTTGTTTAGTTCTTTAACAAGTTTGAAAACTATAAATTTTGCTAATTTTGATACTTCAATGGCAACAAGTATGAGTAGAATGTTTTATGCAAGTAGTGGATTAACTAGTTTAAATTTAAGTACATTTAATACTTCTAATGTACTTAATATGTCTTATATGTTTGATCATGCTTATAATATAAGTAGTATGAATTTAAGTAATTTTGATACTTCAAAAGTAACAACCATGTATGGAATGTTTCAATATATGACTAATTTAAGAAGTTTAGATTTAAGAAGTTTTGATACTTCTAAGGTAATAAATATGGGTTATATGTTTTATGATTGTTCGAAACTTACTAGTTTAAATTTAAGTAGTTTTAATACCTCGAATGTAACTAATATGACAGATATGTTTAATATGAATAGAAAACTAACTAGCTTAGACTTAAGCAGTTTTGATACTTCAAAAGTGACGAATATGTATAGAATGTTTTACTACACAGATGTTCTTACAACTTTAGATATTAGAAATTTTACTTTTGATAGTGTTACAAATAGTACACAAATGTTTTTATTAATTAACAGTAGTGCACAAATATATACTAAAAATTCTACTACACGTACATTTATATTAAGCGCTTTGTCAGAAGTTAGTAGAACTTCATGTACTGTAACTATTGCTTCATAGAAATTAATCATATATGATGAATATTTTTTTGAGATAAAAGAGATTGATTAATCTCTTTTATTAAATTTATATTTAGAAATATAAAAATATTTGATATAATATAATTATAGTGACTAATAGAGAAGAGGTATATTATGAAAAAAGTAATAACAGTTGATGGAAATGAAGCGTGTAGTAATACAGCTTATATGTTTACAGAATTAGCGGGTATATATCCAATTACACCATCTAGTCCAATGGCAGAACATTTAGATGAATGGAGTAGTAAAGGTAGACTAAATATTTTTAATGATAAAGTGAAAGTTGTTGAAATGCAAAGTGAAGCAGGAGCAGCTGGAATGATACATGGTGCTTTGCAAGCCGGTACCCTAGCATCTACTTTTACAGCTAGTCAAGGACTACTTTTAATGATTCCTAACATGTATAAGATGGCTGGAGAAATGCTTCCTGCTGTTATGCATGTGGCAGCTAGAAGTTTATCAACTCATGCTTTAAGTATTTTTGGTGATCATCAAGATATATATGCTACAAGACAAACAGGGTTTGTAATGTTAGCGTCTTCTTCTGTTCAAGATGCTGCCTATTTATCAGCGGTAGCTCATTTATCAGCTATTAAATCATCTCTTCCTTTTATGCATTTCTTTGATGGCTTTAGAACTAGTCATGAATTACAAAAAATAGAAGTTTTAGAAAAAGAAGATTATATAGGCTTAGTTGATCAAGAAGCTTTAGAACGTTTTAGAAATAAAGCATTAAATATTAATAAAAAAGTTACTAGAGGAACTGCGCAAAATGATGATATTTATTTTCAAGCAACAGAAGTTAGAAACAAGTTTTATAATGAAGTTGTTGATACTGTAGAAGACTATATGAATAAAGTTAATGCTTTAGCTAATACAGATTATAAACCATTTAACTATTATGGAGATAAAGATGCTAAAGAAATTATTATTGCTATGGGATCAGTAACTGAAACAATTAAAGAAGTCGTTGATTATTTAAATGCTCATGGTGATAAAGTGGGTTTAATAGAAGTTCATTTATATAGACCATTTTCTATTAAATATTTAAAAAGGGTATTACCATCATCAGTATCTAGAATTGCTGTTTTAGATCGTACAAAAGAACCTGGTTCAACGGGGGAACCACTATATTTAGATGTTGTAAATAGTCTTAGAAATCTTGATGTGGAAATTGTAGGTGGCAGATATGGTCTTTCTAGTAAAAATACTAGCCCATGTCAAATAAAAGCTGTCTATGATATGCTTAGAGGTAATTTAAAAAACAATTTCACTATTGGTATCAAGGATGATATTACCAATCTTAGCTTAAATAGTGATACTTGTTTTAAAACAAGTAACGCTTTAGAATTTTTGATTTATGGTTATGGTAGTGATGGTATGGTTAGTGCTTCTAAATCAATTATCAAATTAGTTGGTAATTTAACAGATAAGTATGTGCAAGGTTATTTCCAATATGATTCTAAAAAATCAGGTGGTGTTACCGTTGGAAACTTGAGATTTAATGATCATAAAATTAGATCTACATACTATGTTGAAACACCTAAGGTAGTAGTTGTTACTAAAGATAGTTATTTAGATAGTCTTGACATGATTTCTAATATTAAGAATAATGGTATTTTTGTTATTAATACTATAAAGACAACTTCGGAAATTAATGAAATACTTCCTGATTATGTCAAAAAAATAATTAAAGAACGTCATGTTAAGATGTATATCATTAATGCATATGAGCTTGCTCGTAAGGTTGGTTTAAAAAATAAAATTAGTACGATAATGGAATGTGTTATTCTAAAATTATCTGATATTTTAGATTATGAAAAAGTAAAAGATGAATTAAAAGCTATGGCTAAAAAAACATATTTTAAAAAAGGTGAAGAAATCGTTAAAGCTAATTACAATGCTATTGATTTATCTACTGAATATATTAAAGAAATGCAAATAGAAGAATTAAATACTAAAAAAGAAGTAAGCGTTTGTCAAAATTGTGTTTTTGAAATGATGACAAAACGAAAAGGTGATCAACTTCCTACATCTGCTTTCCTTGATTATCCAGATGGAACTTTTGAAGGAGGGACCACAGCTTTAGAAAAACGCAGTATTAGTGATGTTGTGCCTAGCTGGATAAGCTCTAATTGTATACAATGTAATCAATGTTCTTTAGTTTGTCCTCATGGAGTAATTAGACCATTTTTAATAAGTGAAGAAGAATATCAAAAGGCGCCAGCATATGTTCAAAATAGAGTCATTAAACCTATTGAAAAAAATCTTAGTGATTACTATTTTGCAATTGGAGTGTCTGCTAAAGATTGTACTGGTTGCGGCTTATGTATGAAAACTTGTCCAGGAAAACAAGGAAAAAAAGCTTTGATTCCAAAGAATTTAGATGATGAAATCAAAAATCAAGAACAAGATATTGCTGATTATTTATTTAATAATATTAGTGATAAAAAATTAATAAACACAAATACTATTAAAGGTAGTCAATTAAATAAACCCCATTTTTGTTTTAGTGGAGCGTGCGCAGGATGTGGGGAAACTCCTTACATTAAATTATTAACACAACTATTTGGTGATCAAATGATAGTTGCTAACGCAACAGGGTGCTCATCAATATATGGCGGTAGTGCTCCTTCAATGCCTTATACTATCCCTTGGGCAAGTTCACTATTTGAAGATAATGCCGAGTATAGTTATGGCATGTTAATAGCTAATAAAGTAATGCGTAATCGTATTAAAAATATTATGGAAAATAATATGAATAATGTTAATCATGAACTATTTAGTAAATGGTTAGATAATATGGAAGATTATGAAATTACCAAAAAAGTATATGAACAATTAGATTATAACAAAGTTCCAAAAGAACTATTAGCACTTAAGGATTATATTACATCGCGTATTATATGGGCAATTGGTGGTGATGGTTGGGCTTATGATATTGGTTACGGTGGAATTGATCATATCTTAGCAAGTAATGATGATGTTAATATTTTAGTTTTAGATACCCAGGTTTATTCTAATACCGGTGGTCAATCGTCAAAATCTAGTACAGTTGGAAGTATTGCATCATTTACCACTAGTGGTAAAAAAGTTCATAAAAAAGATTTAGCTCGTATTGCTTTATCATATCCACATGTCTATGTGGCCCAAGTCAACATTGGATCAAACCCAATGCAACTAATTAAAGCTTATAAAGAAGCTGTTAATTATAAAGGACCATCTATCATTATTGCTTATTCTTCATGTATATCACATGGTATTAAAGGTGGTATGGAAAACAGTGTTGAAATGGAAGCTTTAGCAACCAAATCAGGCTTTTTCCCAACTTTTAGATATAATCCAATGGATAAAAAATTAACTTTAGATAGCAAAAATGTTGATTTTGATTTATATCATGAATTTTTAGAAAAACAAACAAGATTTTCTATGTTAAAAGTGATTAATGATAAGCAAGCTGAAGAATTATTAGATGATAATAAAAAAGCAGCTATAGAAAGATATGAATATTATAAAAAATTAAGCGAAGAATGATGAAAAATCATTCTTTTTGTTTATTTTTGTCTATTTAGGGAACGATATTAATGGTGATTTTTATGGCAAAAAAATTGTTATTAATAATAATGATGATAATTACTATCAATGTAGTTTTATATAGTATTAAAGATGAACAAACGGAAACGGTTTTTAATGAAACTGATTTAAACTTTGAAACTAGTCAAAAATATATATTAGACTTATCTAACTCTAATATTACTACTAAAAATATAGAAATGCTTCTATCTAATATTAGTGATTATAAAGTAACTATTTATCCTTATATTAATAAACTTTATCAAAATAAACTTATAATATTAACAAATGGGTTTGATTTTATTTATGATGATATAGAGACTAATATTAATAAGTTTGTTAGTTATTATACAAGCAATTTAAAGAAAATAGGTTTATATGCAGAAATAGAAAAAACAATTACTAATGGTGTTAAAATTGATAGTTTAAGTGCTTATTTGTTACAAGAAGAGTTAATCAATTTGAAAATGCAATATCCAAGTGTTACTTACAAGCTTGCATCATAAACATCATATTTTTAAGAAAAAATAAAAAAATTTTTACATATTATAATTTCAATAATTGTTATATTAGTTGTAAAATAGCAATAAAACTAGTATAATGATTATAGGAGGTATGATATGTTTTATTTTTGGCTATTTATAATTATTATCTTAGCAGTGATTGAAATAGCGACGATTAATCTAGTAACAGTATGGTTTGTCGCCAGTGGTTTACTAGCTATGTTTTTAACTTATATTATTGATGATTTTTTAATTCAAATGGCTGTCTTTGTTTTAGGCGGAATAGTTTTATTAATCACGACTAAACCTTTATTAGCAAAGTGGTTAAAAGGTAGTGAAACTAAAACAAATATTGACCGTATTATTGGTACATCTGGTATTGTTACCAAAGATATTTTAATTAATCAAAAAGGAGAAGTTAAAGTTGATGGTAAATACTGGGCAGCTTATGCTGAAACTGAGCATGATATTAAAATGGGCGCAACTGTAAAAGTTTTACAGATAGATGGCGCTAAAATAAAAGTAGAGGAGGAATTATAATGGATTTATTTATTGGTTTGTTAGTTTTACTTGCAATCATAATTTTACCTAATATTAAAATTGTCCCACAAGCTAAATCATATGTCATAGAAAGATTAGGTATTTATTATACTACGTGGAAAAGTGGCCTACATTTTAAAATACCTTTTATTGATAGGACGGCTAATGTAGTGACATTAAAAGAAATTGTCAAAGATTTTGCACCACAACCAGTTATTACTAAAGATAATGTTACGATGCAAATAGATACGGTTGTTTATTTTCAAATTACTGATCCTAAACTTTATACTTATGGTGTAGATAACCCTATCAGTGCCATAGAAAACTTAACAGCAACGACACTTCGTAATATTATTGGTGATTTAGAACTTGATGAAACATTAACATCAAGAGATATCATTAATACTAAAATGAGAGCTATCTTAGATGAAGCAACTGATCCTTGGGGAATTAAGGTAAACCGTGTTGAACTTAAAAATATTTTGCCACCTCGTGATATTCAAGAAGCAATGGAAAAACAAATGCGTGCTGAAAGAGAACGAAGAGAATCGATATTAAGAGCTGAAGGTGAGAAAAAATCTAGCATTTTAATTGCTGAAGGTGAGAAGGAAAGTGCTATATTAAGAGCTGAAGCTAAAAAAGAATCACAAATTAAGGAAGCTGAGGGTGAAGCCGAAGCTATCATGAAAATTAAAGAAGCTGAAGCAAGAGGAATAGAAATGTTAAAAAGTGCTAAAGCTGATCAAAGTGTTATTACTTTAAAAAGTTTAGAAACATTAGAGGCCCTTGCTAATGGTGAAGCAACTAAGATTATTGTTCCATCAGATTTACAAAATATTGCAACACTAGGAACAACCATTAAAGAAATGTTAAGTGATAAAAAGGATAAATAATGAAAAAAATAATTGATGTTATTGTTTGGCCATTGATATATACGGCTATTCAAATGGCGATTGCAATTATATTTACTATTTTTTATAATAATACGCTTAATATGGGGTATGATGAATTAAGTGACTTTGTAGAAACAACATCTTATCAAGACGGACTAGCTAATTTTCTTATTGACAATAAAGTTTTTATTGTTATTATAGGAGCTTTGATTATTTTACCCCTATTATATAATCAATATCAAAAGTATAATAATAATTATAGTAAAAAAATAGTTAACAGTAATATATTAACTTATATAGTAATTGGATTACTTTACTCGTTAACTTTTAATCTTTTTTTCTACATAATAGGTTATTATACGGATATTGTTACTTTTAATAGTGACATAAGTTTAAAAATAATTGCTATAAATTTAGTCACTAATGTCTTGTTAGGACCTATTATTGAAGAATATTTATTTAGAGGAGTAGTATATAATCGCCTTAAGATAAATCAAGTCAAGAATCCTATTTTAATATCAAGTTTTATCTTTGCATTATTTCATCTTGATTTATTAACAATGATGTATGCTTTTATATTTAATGCGCTTTTAATTTATTTTTACGAAAAAAGTAAGAATATTAAAGTTCCAATTATTATCCATATGAGTGCTAATATAGGAACCATTATTATATTACCCCTTATGATGAAATTAAATATCATCTATGTTTTAGTGATATTAGCAGCAATTTTAATAAGTAATTATTATATGTATAGGAAAGTGTTACAAAAGTAACACTTTTTGTATTAAAAAAATATTAGTACTGTAATTTGAAAAAAAAGAAAACAAATTAGAAAAAAATTGTTAAAATGTCAAATATGAGACAAAATAGTTAAGAAAAGGTATTTTTTCTTGTTATTAAATAAAAATAATTGTATAATGATAATGGTGAAAAAATGATAAAGAGTATTAAAAATATAGATATCAACTATATAAGATATGGTAATGAAGATGGTCAAAGAATAATTTTATTACATGGTTGGGGACAAAATATTGCCATGATGAAACCAATTGGTGATGCTTTAGCAAAAAAACATGAAATTATTATTTTAGATTTACCAGGATATGGGGACAGTTCTTTGCCACCATATGCTTACAGTGTTTATGATTATGTAGATTTATTAAAAACATTTTTAGATGAACTAAATATTACTAATCCTATTTTAATTGGTCATTCCTTTGGCGGTAAAATTAGTTTGTTATATGCTTCTAAATACCAAGTACAAAAATTAGTTTTACTAGCAAGTCCTTTTAAAAAAGAGATAACTAAAACGTCATTAAAATTAAAAGTATTAAAAACATTAAAAAAAGTTCCTGGTTTAAACAAACTGGAAAATATAGCTAAAAAACATATTGGATCTGATGACTATCGCAAAGCAAATCCTTTAATGCGAGAAATATTAGTTAAAACAGTTAATTTGGATATTACTGATGAAGTATCTAAAATAACTTGTCCAACGATAATCATTTGGGGAACTTTAGACGAAGCCGTTCCTTTAGAAAGAGCTTATGAACTAGAAAAACTAATCAATGATGCTGCTGTAATCGTTTATGAAGGATGCACGCACTATGCTTATTTAGAAAGAATTAATCAAACTAATAATATTTTAAGTAATTTTTTAGGAGAGTGAGAATAATGTTAGAAACTTTTATTGTAACTTTATGTCCAGTATTTGCCCTAATGATGCTTAAGTCATTAAAATCATTACATATGCTACAACAAAATTGGTATAATGAA
>JAQUUG010000082.1 GCA_028693965.1 Bacilli bacterium | reverse complement strand
ACCAAAATTATTGCTCTTTTTGATGGAACAAATTTTGTTTCAACATTAACTAATGAAGGATATATTGTTTTAGAAAAAACACCTTTCTATGCTGAATCAGGAGGGCAAGTTTCTGATAGTGGTATTATCATGGACAATGGCAAAATCTTAACGATAGAAGAAATTTTTAAATCACCAAATAAACAACATTTTCATTATGTTAAGTTTGAAGGAACAATTAGTCTTGATGACGAAGTCAAAGCTATGGTAGATAAATCAAAAAGATATGACATTATGAAAAATCATAGTGCTACTCATTTACTTCAAAAAGCTTTGCAAGAAGTATTAGGAAGCAGTGTTCATCAAGCTGGATCTAAAGTTGATGAAAATGGGTTACGTTTTGATTTTGTTTATGATAAAAAAATTAGTACTGATGAACTAATTAATATTGAAAAACTTGTCAATGATAAGATCAAAACTAATAGTGCTACTATTACTGAGATTATGAGTAGTAAAGATGCTAAGCAAACTGGTGCTATGGCATTATTTGACGAAAAATATGGCAATGAAGTTAGGGTAGTAAGTATGGCTGACTCTAAAGAGTTATGCGGTGGTACTCATGTTCAAAACGTTAGTGATATTGAAAAATTTGCTATTAAATCATTAGAAAATAAAGGAAACAGTGTATATCGTATTGAAGGCGTGACAGCTGATAAAATAGATGAAGCATTATTTTTAGCTATTAAACCATATAACGATGAAATGATTAAGTTATTAGTTAAAGCTAAGAAGATAGTTGCAGATGCTTTAGCAGATGATATTCATTTAGATTTTGATTTTAACATTAATAATGATGCTCCTAAATCTTACCATGATATTGTTTTTAATCTAAAAGAGATGGAAATGATAAAACAAAAAGTTCAACATTTAGAGAAAGAATATATTAATTTGAAAGCATCTAAAATGTTAGAAAATCTTGATATATTTACTAATCAATTAGAAGAAATAAAAGGAATATCTGTTATTATTGCTAAAATAGAAGATTATAATAATGAAATATTAAAACAAATTGTTGATAAATTAGCTAATTCTTATGATAAAGCTTTTATCTTTGTGGCTAATATTAGTGGCGATAATGTTAATTATTTTGCTAAAGCAACAGCTAATTTAAAAGAAGTCTTGAGTTGCGGTAGTATTGTCAAAGAAGCTTCACTAAAATCCCGTGGTAATGGTGGAGGAAGTCCATTATTTGCCCAAGGTGGTGGTAGCAGTATTAAAAAAATCGATGACATTTTAAGTACTGTAAGAGAAACAATTTTAGATATTTAGATAAAAAAGGGCAATTTTAGTAATTGCTTTTTTCGATAGGAAATATATTGTAAAAACAAGATATAAATGATACAATGTAAATGTATTCATGAAGAGGTGATTTGATGGACGAAACTAAAATATATAGTTCTGAAGATATTAAGGATGCTTTAATTGAAAAAATAATTAAAGAGGTAGCTTTTTCTTTGGAAGAAAAAGGCTATAATCCAGTTAATCAAATTGTTGGTTATTTAATGAGTGGAGATCCTGGGTATATATCTAGTTACAAGGAAGCTCGAACTAAAATATCTAAAATTGATAGAACTAAGATAATGGAAGTTTTAGTTAGAAATTATATTAAATAATGCGTTATTTAGGACTTGATTTAGGAACTAAAACTCTAGGAATATCAATATCTGATCATACTAAAACAATTGCCAGTACCCTTAAAACAGTTAGGTTTAATAATGAGGATTATATAAGTTTGATTGATGTGGTAGGAGATATTGTTAAAGAGTATGAAATAGAAAAAATTGTTTTAGGATTTCCTAAGAATATGAATAACACCATTGGTGAAAGGGCATTAAAAACTCAAGAGTTTCAAGCAATGTTGATTGAACACTTAAATATTGAATGCGTTTTACAAGATGAGCGGTTATCAACAGTTGAAGCTCATCATTATATGATCAAAGCCGATATGTCCAGAAAAAAAAGAAAACAAAAAGTAGATAGTTTAGCGGCGAATATTATTTTACAAACATATTTAGATAAAAAGAAAGGGTGAAATTATGCCAGAAGAAAAGATGACTTTTAAAGTTAGAGGTGAAGATGGTGTTGATATCGAATGTGAAGCTTTATTTACATTTGAATCAGATGAAACTAAAAAAAATTATATTGTATATACAGATAATACAACAGATGAAGAAGGTAACACTAAAGTGTATGCGGCAATTTATGAACCTGATAAGCCTGAGACGTTATTACAACCTATAGAAACAGAAAAAGAATGGAAAATAATTGAAACTATTTTGGGTGAACTTCAAGAAGAAGTTAAGTCTGGAAATGGAGGAAGCGAGCAAGCAAGCTAGCTTTTTTAAGATGAGGAAATACAGTAATATAGCTTTTTGTATGGTTGTTATATCAGCTGTCGTTATTATAATAAGTTGTGTTAGTTTTAATATTTTAACTGGCGCAGTTAGTAATGATAGCAGTTTAAAAGAAATAGAAATTAATAGTGGGAGTTCCTATTTAACTATAGCTTCTTTATTAAAAGAAAATAATTTAATTAAATCAGAAACTTTTTATAAAATATATATCAAACTTTTTAAGCCTGGTACTTTAGAAGCTTGTACTTATAATCTTAGTGAAAATATGGGCATTAAAAAAATAGTCAATGTTTTAAAACAAGGATGCAGTAGCAACCCAGACGTTATCACAATTACTTTTAATGAGGGATGGCATATGCGTAAGATTGCAAGTGTTATTGCTAGTAATACGAATAATAGTGAAGAAGACATTTTTTCAATATTGAAAGATGAAACCTTTTTAGATGAGATGATTGATAAATATTGGTTTTTAACGGATGAAGTTAAAAATGATGAAATATACTATTCTTTGGAGGGCTATTTATTTCCTGATACTTATGAATTTATTAATAAAGATGTAAGCGTTAGAGATATTTTTATCACCATGTTAGACGAAATGGAAAACAAATTAGAATCTTTAAAATTAACGATAAAAAATAGTGATTACACTGTTCATGAATTACTTACTCTAGCATCTATTGTAGAGTCAGAAGCAGGAAACAGTGATGATAGAGCAGGTGTGGCTGGCGTTTTTTATAATAGGTTAGAAAATGGTTATAATTTGGGCAGTGATGTAACCACTTACTATGCAATTAAAGTAGATGTTTATTCTAGAGATTTAACAACTGCGGAAATAAATGATGTTAATGCTTATAATACAAGATCAGACTCAATGATAGGAAAACTTCCTGTTGGACCAATTTGTAATCCTGGATTAGAATCTATTGAAGCCGTGTTAAATCCTACTGATCATAATTATTATTATTTTGTAGCTGATAAATATGGTGATACTTATTTTAATACTTCTTACAGTGGTCATTTATCAACAGTAGCTAGTTTAAAGGATCAAGGTTTATGGTACGAATACGAGAGTTAGAAGAATATGCTAAAACAAATAATGTTCCTATTATGGAAAAAGATGGAATTGCTTTTTTAATTGATAATATTAAAAAACATGATATAAAAAATATTTTAGAGATAGGAACAGCTATTGGTTATTCATCTATTATGATGGCACTGGTTAATAGTAATATAAAGATTACAACAATTGAAAGAGATCAAGATAGGTATTTGCTAGCTGTTGATAATATAAATAAATTTGGCTTACAAGAACAAATTAAGATTATTTGTGGTGATGCTTTAGAAACGCAAGTGATGGGCATTTATGATTTGATTTTTATAGATGCCGCTAAAGCACAAAACATTAAATTTTTTGAGAAATACCAAGATGCTTTAAAACCAGGTGGGGTTATTGTTACTGATAATCTTAATTTTCATGGTTTAAGATTTGCAGATACTAATAGTTTATCAAAAAAT
>JAQUUG010000016.1 GCA_028693965.1 Bacilli bacterium | reverse complement strand
TGGAGCTGCATTAGATCCAAATAAATTATTTAAAATAATAGAAGAAGTAATTGAATAAAATTACTTTTTTGAGTAATCGGTGATATATATAATACGTTAATAATGTATAAATAGAGGAGTGAATTAAGGGATGACGAGAACAAAAGGATTTACACTTATTGAACTTTTAGCAGTAATTGTTATTTTAGCAATTATTGCTCTAATTGCAATCCCACTTATCATGAATGTGATTTCTGAGGCTAAAAAAGGTGCTTTTAAAGATACTGTTTATGGGATAATTGGTAGTGTAGAAAATGAGTATATAACGAGCAAATTAGCTGATGAAGATGACAAAAAAGTAATATATACATATGAAAATAGTGTAGAATCTTCAAGTATTGAAGGCAAAAGTTTAAAATATAAGGGGACTAAGCCTCAAGCGGGTAATATACTTATAACTAAAGATGGTAATATAAGTTTAGCTTTATATAGTGGAGAATACTGTGCGACTAAAAGTTTAGATGAAGATGAGATCCAAATAGAAAAAACAACTTCTGAAAATTGCGTGATAGAAATTCCAACAGCTAAAATAGTCTTAACTGGTGATGATATGATAGAGGTAAATTATGGAGATGAATATAATGAGCCTGGATATATCGCTTATGATAGTGAAGGTAATGAAGTTACTGGTGAAGTGGCAAAAAGAATATATAAAAATAATATAGAACAGACTGATATAAACACAAATGAAATTGGTGAATATACAGTAAAATATGTATACGAAAATGCTGAAGACTATATTGAAGTGCAAAGGATAATTAAAATTATTGATAATCAAGTTCCAACATTAACAATTCCTGCTGATACAGAAATAAAAACGACAGAAGTAGCTAGTTTTGATTTTCTTGATGGCGTAAGTGTAACTGACAATTCAGGCGAAGAAATAGAAGTTGAAGTTACTAGTAATTTAAGCAATATAGTAGGAGTATATACGATAACTTATAAGGCAGTAGATTCATCAGGTAATGAAATAACTGCTATAAGAAATATTACTGTTATAAAAGCAAGCTATTTAAGAACGGGAACAAATGCTTTAGATACTGCAGTATATTTAGGCGGACCTATAACTAAAGGAAGTATTGAAAGTATTGTCTTTTCTAATACTAATACTGTTTCTACTGATGCTATAGGTTCATGGGATGTTTCTAGTGATCATGATGGTTCAATAATAGCATGGTATAAAGATGCTGATGCAGATGAATTATATGAACTTACTATAGGATCTCAAGACAAAATATATGCTAATGCTAATTCGTCATATTTATTTCAAAGATTAACAAATTTAAGTAGTATTGATTTAAGTAATTTTGATACATCTAATGTAACAAATATGTCATATTTGTTTTATGGATGCAGCAGTTTAACAAGTTTAGATGTGACTAATTTTGATACGTCTAACGTAACAAATATGTCATATATGTTTTATGGATGTAACCATTTAACAAGTTTAAATGTAAGTAATTTTTATACATCTAATGTCACAAATATGTCAAATATGTTTGGGAGTTGTAGTAGTTTAACAAGTTTAGATGTGGCTAATTTTGATACATCTAATGTCACAAATATGTCAAATATGTTTTATAATTGTAGCAGTTTAACTAATATAGATGTGAGTAACTTTGATACATCCAATGTCACAAATATGAATAGTATGTTTAAAAGTATGGCTTGTTTAATAAGCTTAGATGTTAATAGTTTTGATACCTCAAAAGTAACAGATATGTCAAGTATGTTTTCTAGTTTGATTAAATTAAATAGTTTGAGCGTCAGTAATTTTGATACATCAAGTGTATTAAATATGGCAGGAATGTTTTATAACATGAACGATTTAATAACGCTTGATTTGAGTAATTTTGATACCTCAAAAGTAACAGATATGTCAAATATGTTTAATAGTATGGATAACTTGATTAGTGTAGATATTAGTAGTTTTGATACATCCAATGTCACAACTATGTATTTTATGTTTGCAAGTACAAAAATTAGTGTTCTTGATTTGAGTAATTTTGATACTTCAAAAGTAACAAATATGTCTCTTATGTTTAATGGATGTAGTAGTTTAACCAGTATAGATATTAGTAGTTTTAATACATCCAATGTAATAAATATGTATGGAATGTTTGTTAATACAAAAGTTAGTGAATTAGATATAAGTAATTTTGATACTTCAAAGGTAACAAATATGGGTAATATGTTTACTGGAATGTCAAATTTAACAACCCTTGATTTAAGTAATTTTGATACATCAAGTGTAACAGCAATGGACAGAATGTTTATGAATTGTAACAATCTTGAAACACTTAATTTAAGAAATGCTGAATTTACTAATGTTACTAACACTACATATATGTTTTATGGAGCAAAATCAGGTATGACTATATATACTAAAAATGCTACAACACAAGCATGGTTAAAGACTTATAATACTAGTGCTAACGTAATTATATATTAAATAATTGATTACAATAGAAGAAGTAATTGAATAAAATTACTTTTTTTCTGTTTTCGACAAAACTAGAACAATTTTGCTCTAGTAATTTATTAATCATGGTGTTATAATTAAAATACGTGGAGGCAGTACTTTGGAAGGAGAATATTTATGAAAAGCATACGCGTACTTATGGTAGATGATAACGTTAATTTAGTAGAAATGATTAAGGAGTATTTTAGCAGTCACGAATTTATTAAAATCAGTTTAGAAGCCTATGATGGGCTAGATGGAATTGAACTAATTGAAAAAGAACAAAACAATTATGATATTATTATTTTAGACTTAATTATGCCTAACAAAGATGGCATATATGTTTTAGATGAAATGAAAAAGCGCAAAATTGATAAAAAAGTTATTGTTGCAACTAGTTATAATTCCAACGATGTAATTAAACAGGTAGCTAGTTATGGAACTAACTATTACATTTTAAAACCATTTGAATTATCTGATTTAGAGAAAAGAATCATTCAATTATGTAGTGATGATGAAGTTTCTAATAAGGGAATTGATTTTCATCATGGTAATTTACAAATATCAATTACGAAGATTTTGCACGAACTTGGAATTCCATCACACATTAAAGGATATCAATATATTAGAGAAGGGATAGGTATTATTTATACTAGACCGGAAACAATTGGTGGAATTACTAAAGAACTATATCCAGAATTAGCCCAAAAATTTGATACAACGGTTTCCAGAGTAGAAAGAGCAATAAGGCACGCGATTGAAGTAAGCTGGAATCGTGGCAGCTGGGATTTGATGGAAGAAATATTTGGACACAGTGTTGATATAGATAAAGCTAAACCTACTAATTCAGAGTTTATTGTAACAATAGCTGATAAACTTAGATTAGAAACATATAAAATAGGCAATTAGAGCCTTTTTATTTTGTTATTATATCTTACAATAGTTTTGACAATATGCGTAGTAAATGTTATAATACTACTATGAAAGATGTTGGTGATAAAGTGAAAATAAGTGATGTTTCATTGATTATAAGTGCGGTTAGAAGAAGTCAATATCCAACCGATGAAAAGCCAGAGTTTTTACTTGTTGGTCGCTCTAATGTTGGAAAAAGTAGTTTTATAAATTCAATTATTAATCGAAAGAACTATGCTAGAACATCATCTAATCCTGGTAAAACACAAACAATAAATTTTTATTTAGTTAATGAAAACTTTTATTTAGTTGATGCCCCAGGGTATGGATATGCTAATGTAAATAAGCAAATGAAAAAGAAATTTGGTTTAATGATGGAAGATTATCTAGTTAATAGACCTACTCTAAAACAAGTCTTTATGCTTATTGACTTTAGACATAAACCAACTAGTGATGATAAAATGATGTATGATTTTTTAAGACACTATAAAATACCGGTTACAATTGTAGCCACTAAATCAGATAAGGTTGGTATTAGTGGTCATCAAAAACAAAGAAGTATTATTTTAAATGAATTAGATTTAGTATTAGGTGATGACTTTGTTGTATTTTCCAATATAACTAAAGTTGGCCGTGATGAAATATATGAAAAAATAGAGCGAATTATTTAATCGCTTTTTTTTAAAAATATCATATGATATCTTAGGTGATGTCATGAAGATTATATTAGATAATGATAATATAGAAATATTTTTAAATAAATATATGGATTTATTTAAAGACTTAGATGATAAAGATAATATTGAGGAATATTTTAGAACTTTATTTGTTAAGTTAAAAAAATATTATAATATTAAAATGTTAGGTTTTTATAATATTACTATTTATAATAATAGCAATTATGGAATGGTTATTAAAATAGAAAATGATAATTTTGATTATTGTGATTACTTTGGTAATCAGATAGATATGAAAATAAGTATTGAAAAAGACAGTGTTTTTTTGTATAAGATAGGAGATATATTATGCTTAGAAGATAATATTCTATCTAAAGTCAATATATATAATTTTAGAGGAAACTTATATGCTTCTATCAAAGAAACATTAACTTTAAAAGAAATGGCCTATTTAATAGAAAATAGTGATATAATTTATGGTGAAGAAGCTTTTGAAATATTAGAAAACAGTAAAAAAATGAATATTTCTTCTTATTTTATTAAGACATAACTAAGCTTATGTCTTAATTTTTATAATTAAAAAGGAATATTTAAATGTTGATACTATGTTATATATGAGATTTTGTTATAAGATAGCTATAATTAAAACATTAACTGGACTTTAATCATTTACTTATAATACTCATTATGATATAATTTATAAAGGAAAAAGGTGATTTTAATGAAAAAACCAATAGTAGCTTTAGTGGGAAGACCAAACGTTGGCAAATCTACTTTGTTTAATCAAATAGTGGGTAAAAAAATATCAATTATAGAAGACATTCCTGGCATTACAAGAGATAGAATATATGCAAGTACAAAATATAAGAATTATGATTTTCATTTAATAGATACAGGTGGGATTGATTTAACGGATGCTGACTTTAATAAAATTATTAAAATGCAGGCCGAACTTGCAATTGATGAAGCCGATGTCGTTGTTTTTGTAGTAGATGGAAAAGAAGGTCTAACGTCTAATGATTTAGTTGTTCGTGATATGCTTCTTAAGACTGGTAAAAAAGTTATTGTCGCTATTAATAAAACAGATAGTAGATTTTATAAAGAACATCAATATGATTTTTATGAGCTTGGTTTTGATACTTACATTGAAGTAAGCGGTGAGCAAAATGCGGGTATTTATGATTTACTTGAACAAATAGTAGCCGATTTTAAAGAAAATTCTATTGATGAATATAGTGATAAAACTAAGTTTTGTATTATTGGGAGACCAAATGTTGGTAAAAGTAGTTTAGTTAACGCTATTTTAAATGAAGAACGAGTTCTTGTAAGTGATGTAGCTGGAACAACTAGGGACGCTACTGATACAGAGTTTAATTATCATGGAGAACCGTTTGTGGTAATAGATACAGCAGGCATGCGAAAAAGAGGCAAAATATATGAAAGTACGGAAAAATATAGTTTGCTTAGAGCTTTAAAAGCTATTGATAGGTCAGATGTTTGTCTTTTAGTTATTAATGCTGAAGAAGGAATTATTGAACATGATAAACATATTGCATCATACGCTATTGAAGCTGGAAAAGCAATTGTTATCGTAGTTAATAAATGGGATGTTATTGAAGATAAAGATCAAGAAATGAAAAAATTTACTAAAGAGATCAGAGCTAATTTTCAATTTATGACTTATGCACCAATAGTGTATTTATCTGCTTTAACTAAAAAAAGAATTCATACTTTAATGCCAGTAATTATTAAGGTTGCTACTAATGCTAAAAAAGAAGTTAAAACAAGTTTACTAAATGATGTTATTAATGATGCTTATTTACTTAATTTGCCCCCAACTTATAAAGGCAAAAGATTAAAAGTATATTTTTCTAATCAAGTAAGTAATTGTCCTCCAACTTTTAACATACAAGTTAATAGTAAGGGATTAATTCATTTTTCTTACGAGCGTTATTTAGAAAATAAAATTAGAGAATCTTTTGATTTTGAAGGAACACCAATTGTTTTACATTTCAAAAATAAGGGTGAAGAATAATTATAGGCACCTTAAATACCTTTTACAATATAATATTTGTAGGAGGTATTTTTATGTTTAATAATTTTACAGATAGTTTTTTTAATAAAGTCGAAAGTAAGACTAAAATAGGTAAAAGTACAATTATTGATTTAGCTTCTAAACTACAAAAAAGTGATTTAAAAAATGAAGAAGCACTTAGAGATGTAATTAAGGAATTGAGTGCGATGACGGGCAAAGATGTTTCTAAAGAAAGAGAAGATAAGATAGTGGAAGCAGTCATGAATGATAAGATCCCTAAGGATATTGAGAAAATGATATAAAAAAACAAACTATTTGTTTGTTTTTTCATCAATATATTTGATGATTTTTTTTTGGTTCTTAATAAGGTCATCTAATTTATCGTGCAATTCTTCAAGAATAAGTTCACTTTTTAAATCAATTTTATAATCATTTCGACTACGCATACTATCTTTTTTAGCTTGTCTATTTTGACTCATCATAATAATAGGCGCTTGCAGAGCAGCAATGCAAGATAAAATTAGATTTAGTAAGATAAATGGGTAATCATCAATTTTGTCTTTTAGAATAATTGTATTTAGTATAATCCAAGACAGCATAAATATTAAAAAAATAATGATAAAAGACCAACTACCGGCAATTTCGGACATTTTATCAGCAATTTTGTCGCCTCTAGTACGATTTCTTTCTTCTTCTTTATCGATATCAACAGCGATACTGTTATCAACAATTAAGTCTAATAATTCTTCTTCATTTTTTTCATTCATTTCTTGATTAAGTAAGATTTTGACTAGTTGTTTTTTTGATTTCTTGTTTTCCATAGTACTTATTTCCTCTTTTCCATTATATATAATTATAGCACTAATTTTTGTAAAATAATATATATGTTGATTAGAAAAATGACGTAATTATTTGTTTATAAATAGTACCAAGCTCAGAGTTTTATCACAAAAATTACATAAATTGTTGTAATTTGTAAAATTATATGTTATAGTTTCAATATAGAGTAGTATTAACGGAGAGTTTTTAGGCTCTTTGACAAATAGTGTTGGTGGACTAAAAACTAATGATAAATGAGTTAGATATAAAGAGTTTGAAATGAAAAATTTGAACTCTTTTATTATGCTATTATATATCTACCAGAAATAAGTAATATTCCAGTTCTTAAAATCTTTTTCACGTAATTAGAAATGCTGAAAAAATAATTTGAGTATAGGAATACCATATAAAATTTATATCAAACTGCATTTTTAATACTTATTTCTTAGATAATCTTTTAAAAAAAACAAATAGTTTTTTTACCTATTTGTCAACAGTCTGAAATTTCAAATAATTTTGAAGTTTTTGCCAGTTATTATTAAAATGTTTTTGCATATTCTTGAAAGTAATAATAGATAATTGTTGAATAGTTTCACTAAATATTTTTATATCACTTATATTAAGAGGATTATTTTCATAATCAAGATCAACATTTATTTCCTCAATCATCGAATAATAAGAAATTTTTTGAGCTTCATTTATTAAAATCGGTGGATAATTATTTTTATTAATTCATAGTTTAAAATTAACCTAGCTACTCTGCCATTTCCATCACTAAAGGGATGTATATTAGTTATAGTCATGTGTAACATAACAGCTCTTTCAAATACGGTTAATTCCTGCTATTTCCCATAATAATTATCTATCATTATTGTGAAATAGTTGACTTATTATATTAACTTTTCCATTACTAAATACATATTAATTTTTATTAATATGGGCATAAAAAAAGTGGTATATAAATATTTTATTATTCATATATTTAATTGAATTACGGAAAGTAGGGATTATATGGAAAAAATAGATATTATTAGAAGTATTACTGAAAGAACGGGTGGCGATGTATATTTAGGTATAGTAGGAGCGGTCAGAACAGGTAAATCAACATTTATAAAAAAAGTAATTGAAAATTTAGTTGTTCCTAATATAGCTGATGAATATGAGCGTAAAAGAGCATTAGATGAAATACCTCAAAGTGCTCAAGGACGCATGATTATGACTACCGAGCCTAAGTTTGTTCCTAGTAATGCTGCTAAAATTAATATCGATGATTTTAGTGCCAATGTTAGACTTGTTGACTGTGTTGGTTATGTTATTCCAGGAGCTAAAGGATATGAAGATGATAATGGTCCTAGAATGGTTAAAACACCATGGTATGATGAAGAAATTCCTTTTATTGAAGCTGCAGAAATAGGTACTGAAAAAGTCATTAAAGATCATTCAACAATAGGTATTGTCGTGACAACAGATGGTTCAATAGGGGAAATAGGTCGTTCTGATTATGAAGATGCTGAACATCGAATTGTTGGGGAATTAAAAGAAATAGGGAAACCATTTATTGTCCTTTTAAATTCAACTCATCCAATGTTACCAGAAACAGAGAGATTATCAGAAAGACTAAAAAGTGATTATGATGTTCCAGTCTTACCAATAAGTGTAGAAAACATGGGGGAAAGAGAAATATATAATGTCTTAAGAGAAGCATTGTATGAATTTCCTGTTAATGAAGTAAATGTCAATATGCCAGAATGGATAGCTTGCTTATCACCAAATAATTGGTTAAAAAAAATATACATTGAAAAAATAAAAGAAAGTGTTGTTGAAATTGACAAACTACGCGATGTTGACAAAATTACTGAACCGTTTACTAATTGTGAATATATAAGTAGAGCTTTTTTATCTGATGTTAATACATCTACTGGTAATGTAACTATTACTTTAGAGTCACCAAATGAACTATACAATAATGTTTTAAAAGACATCATAGGTAGAAGTATTAGTAGTAGAGCTGATTTATTATCAATCTTTCAAGATTATAATGAAACAAAACAAGAATATGATCAAATAAAGGTTGCTTTAAAAATGGTTAAACAAACAGGATATGGTGTGGCATCACCAACTTTAGCTGATATGAAACTTCAAACTCCAGAAATAATTAAACAGGGAAGTAGATATGGTATTAAGTTAAAAGCGGTAGCTCCATCTATACATATGATAAGGGTTGATGTTGAATCCACTTTTGAACCAATTATTGGATCTGAAATTCAAAGTAAAGAATTAATTAATTATTTAATGAAAGATTATGATGAATCACCAGACAATATTTGGAAAAGTGAAATATTTGGTCGCAGTTTAGATGTAATTGTTAAAGAAGGAATTCAAGCTAAACTTTCATTATTACCAGAAAATGCCCGTTATAAATTACAACAAACCTTGGCTAAATTAGTTAATAAAGGCTCTGGGAACTTATTTGCTATTGTATTATAAAGATAATAATTATTATCTTTTTTTATATAACAAGTTAAAAAAGTCAAATAATCTATGATAAAATAGTGAAAAAACAAACAAAATATAAAAAAAACATTGCATTTATTTCAAAAAAATGTTATTCTTTAATTGTAAGCAAAATAGCTTATATAATAGGGAGGTAAATATGACTAAAACAGACTTAGTAAGTTTCATTGCTGAAGAAACTGGTTTAACTAAAACAGATGCAGCAAAAGCTTTAGAAGCTACAATGAAAGGTATAACTAAAGGATTAAAAGAAGACGGTAAAGTTGCTTTAACTGGATTTGCTACTTTTACAGCAAAACAAAAACCAGCTAAAGAAGGACGTAATCCAAAAACTGGAGAAACAGTTCAAATACCTGCTAGAGTTGCAGCAACTGTTAAAGTTGGTTCTAAACTAAAAGAAGCATTAAACTAAAAAGACTTAGGTCTTTTTTTTCTTATAATATGTAGTGTTAAAACACTTGCAAATCGCTCTTATATCAACTATAATAGATGTAGCTAGCCAGAAAACAATGGGGTGAATGATTTTGAAAAATAGTGCTCTTAAAATTATCAAAAAAATAGAAGCTTCTGGATATGAAGCGTTTATCGTTGGTGGCTTTGTCCGTGATTACTTGATGGATATTAAAAGTACTGATGTAGATATTTGTACTAATGCAACACCTAAAGAAATAAAAAGTATGTTTAAAAATATTGTTTTACCGAATGAGAAATATGGTTCAGTCACTTTAATCTATAACAAAGTAAGATTTGAAATAACTACTTATAGAAAAGAAATAAATTATATAAACAATAGGTTTCCAGCTAAAATTAAATATATAAATCATCTTGAAACAGATTTAAAAAGACGTGACTTTACAATAAATACGATATGTATGAATAGTAATGGTGAAATTATTGATTTATTAAATGGCAAAGATGATATAAAAAATCAAATGATAAGAATGGTTGGTAATCCTAAATATCGACTAAAAGAAGATGCACTTCGCATCCTGAGAGCTATTCGTTTTGCAACTATTTTTAATTATCAATTAGATGATAAATTAAAAATTTATATTAAAAAATATGGATATCTTCTTAAAAAATTATCTTATTTTCGGAAGAAAGAGGAACTAGATAAAATATTTGCTAATAAAAACGTTTTGAGTGGAATAAGCTTATTAAAAGAATTAAATTTAGAAGAATTTCTAGAATTTTCTCTAAAAAATGTTGTTGTTACTAGCTGTTCAATTGGTATTTGGCATCAACTCCATGTCAATAACAAATATCCTTTTACAAAAAATGAAAAAGAAATAATGCATGAGCTTGATGAATTAAAAAATAAAAACTTAACAGATGAAAGAATTATTTATAAGTATGGATTATATTTAGTTACTTTAGCTGGAGAGATTAAAAAAATTGATCGCAAACAAATACTATCAATATATAGTAATATGTATATTACTAGCCGAAAAAACATTGAAATATCAGGAACAGAGATAAGTTCAACATTGGGATTAAAACCGACATATCTTCTAAAATATATTATAGATGATATTGAAAACGTTATATTAATTAAAAAGATTAAAAATAATAAAGATGACATTGTTAAATACTTATTGGATAAGTATAAATTGTAGAAAGAGGTAGTAATATGATTGATAAAGTTATTCAAACAATAAAAATGAGGGATTATACAGTGCCTTATCTACTTTTTCATAATTATGTCAAACTTAATATAAATCATCAGCAATTAATAATTTTAATTTATCTGATTAATGCGAAAGATTCATTGTATAATCCTAAAGCCATTTCTAAAGATTTAAATTGGTCATTAAAAGAAGTAATGGAAACAGTTCAAGAATTAAGTAATATGGTTTTAATTGATATAAAAGTTAAAAAAAGTAAGCAAGGAATTGAAGAAGTAATTGATTTGAGTAACATATATAATAAATTAGCTTTACTTGTTACAGAAAATGAAAAAAGCAGTAGTAATATTTACACTGTTTTTGAAAAAGAACTTGGCAGAACGTTATCACCAATCGAATATGAGTTAATAGGTAGTTGGATTGATGGTAAATATAATGAGGAAGTAATTATACTTGCTTTAAAAGAAGCCGTTTATAATGGCGTTAGTAATTTTAGATACATAGATAAAATTTTGTATGAGTGGAATCGGAAAGGCTTAAAAACTAAGAATGATGTTCAAAATGATAAGCAAAAGTTTCATAAACAGAAGATTTCAGAAAAACAAATATTTGAATATGATTGGTTACACGATCATGAATGATGAAATAATTAATTATTTAAATCAAATCTTACCAAATGCTAGTTGTGAATTAAATTATAATATGGATTATGAGCTATTAATTGCTGTGATGCTTAGCGCACAAACAACTGATAAACGAGTGAATATGGTAACAACTATTTTATTTGACAAATATAATAATTTAGAAGCGTTAGCAAATGCTTCTATAGAAGATATTATAAATATAATAAGACCAGTTGGAACGTTTAACAAAAAGGCCAGCAATATTATTTTAATTGCTAAAGCATTAACTTGCAGGGGTAAGGTTCCAAATGATAGAAAGTTTTTAGAGTCACTTCCAGGAGTAGGCAGAAAAACGACAAATGTGGTTTTGAGTATTTTATATGATGAACCTTGTATTGCTGTAGATACTCATGTGGCAAGAGTTAGTAAAAGATTAGGGTTAGTAAAACCAAAGGATGATGTTTTAACAATTGAAGCAAAACTAACTAGAAAATTTAAAAAATATAATTTAAATAAACTTCATCATCAATTAGTTTTATTTGGACGATATTATTGTAAAGCTAAAAATCCTAATTGTAGTCAGTGCCAATTAAGGAGTATATGTAAATATTCTGCTAAAGACAAAAAATAAATACACTTTTTTAAAGAGTGTATTTATTTTTTTATGATATCGTTATAGTTCTAGTATGAACTTCAGTGTAATCTCCATATGAAACATTATAAGTTATGGTATAAGTTTCTTCAGTAAGGGCATTAATCTGATTAAGAGAAATAACACTATTATCACTATTTTTGGTAACAACAGTAGTAATAGTCACATCATCAGAAGCTACATCTAAACCATTTTCTTTAACAATAATAGCTGGAGTTACTTCTTGATATGTATAATCACTTCCAAGGTCAACACTGATGTTAGCATCACCATTTAATTCAGATGTGATAAGGGAAGAATGATTATCATTTGTAATAGTTATTTCTGTTCCTGAACTAGCATTGTTTTTAAAAATTGTGTAAGTTGATTTAACAACAAAAGTAAGGGTATTATCTAAATTATTAATATTAATATTATAACTAGCATTTTTAGTAAAACCAATTAGTTCAAGTTCACTACCAACTTTTTGATAAATGTTATAACCTAGTTCACCGATGTAGGTATTATTATATGACAAACGCTTATTTAAATAATTGGTCTGATCATTTTTATTACTATATAAAGATTGAAAGAAACTAGTTAAATAATCATTATCAATGGCATCAGGTGTGTCTATAGCATCCCAAGTTAATGTCAAGATGTTATTATTAATATTACTATTTAAATTAGTGACATTATCAAGTTGACTATAGCGATTAGATACTTCAGTAGGTTCTGAACCTTCTTTATATAATTCAGTGGTGATCATATCAGATGGAGTATATTCACTAGCAAGCATTCCTGGATAAGTTTCTTTTTCGATATTTACTTCAATAACATCATCAGGTTTAGTAAAATCACTATCACTAGTAAATATTCCTTTAGCGACAGCTTGGAATAATTTGGCATGACTTCTAGTATTATAGTAATTAACGTAATCTTTATTGATAGTGTCATATCCGTACCATACAGCTATAGAATACTCAGTGTTATAACCAACCACCCATAAATCGTTAACAGCTCCATATGGTAAATTATATAATTCAAAAGCTTCTGTACTAAAATTAGTTGTTCCAGTTTTAGCACCATAGATTTTCCCATTAACATTTGAATAATTGCTTAGTGCACTTTTGGCCGTATCAATTAACATATCAGTTATCATATAAGCTGTAGATTCACTCATAGTTTTAGTTGTTGTAGTTTTCTGCGTATATTCCTCATTTGTGTCACGATAAATGATTTTAGTGAAACTGTAAGGTTCATTATAATATCCACCATTTGCAAAGGCAGCATAAGCAGATGCCATTGAGACTGGTGATTCTCCATTATATCCGCCAATGGCATGAGCTTCGTGGACAATGCCATCTTCAATTTCAGGAGAGAGTCCTAAGCTAAGAACAAATGATTTGATTTTAGAATTACTAATTTTTTGAAAGGCTTTTAATGCGGGAATATTTCTTGAAGCTGCTAAAGCTTCACGCATTGTCATAAAACCATAATATTTACCATCCCAGTTGTTAATACTAGTTCCCGTTGAATAGGTGTATTCTTCATCAACAAATGGAGTATAAGTTGACCAATTATTATATTCAATACCTGGTCCATAATCATATAAAGGTTTAGCCGTAGAACCAATCTGTCGTTTTTGAGCTGGACTATGAAATGTAGCATAGTTGATACTAAGAACACCGGTTTTATTACGACCAGCACCAACGGCTAACAATGCTCCTGTGTCAACATCAACAATAGCAATACCAGCATTTACTTCATCATTTGCCCAAGTAAATGTTTCACCGTTTACGATTGCATTAACATAATCTTGTTTATCTTTATCCATAGTTGTATAAATAATCATCGGTGTTTCATAAGGATTGTTACCTGTAACATCGATAACTTCTTGAACAACGGTATCAATGAAGCCTTGATATTCACTTGTATTGGTATCATGCTGAATAATAAGATCTTCAACGGTAACAGCTTCAGCTGCTTCTCTTTCTTCAGCAGTAATATAACCATGTCGTTCCATTAAACTTAAGACAACTTTGCGTCTTGCTTCAGCACCTTCAGGATTAACATATGGATCAAGTGCTGTTGGGGCATTAAATAGACCAGCAATTAAAGCAGCTTCAGCTAAGTTAATGTCTTTTGCACTTTTTCCAAAATAGGTTTGACATGCTTGTTCAACACCGTAAGCACCACCATATTGATATGCACCTAAATAATTGGAATTAAGATAAAATTCTAATATTTCTTTTTTAGTGTATTGCTTTTCTATTTTGAAAACAGCCATGTAAATATCGGTGAATTTTCTAACAATTCCTTCTATTCCGGTACTAGTAGTAGATGTATAGTATTGTTTAGATAGTTGCATCGTTAATGTTGATGCTCCTCCAGCGTCACTATGACCAAGTAATTGATAAAAAGAAGCTTTTAAAAATCTTAACAAATCGAAACCATCGTGTTGAAAAAATCTTGAATCTTCGGTAGCAACAACGGCATCTATTAATACTTCAGCAACTTCATCGTAAGTAATATTTTCTCTGTTTTCAGTTCCTAATTTTGCATAAATTTCGCCATCACTATTATATAGAATAGTCGATTCTTGTTCATAGAGTTGATCAGGGTCAAATTCGGGAGCATTTTTTACAATGATATAAAAGAAAAAACACATCAAAATAATACCAATAATAACAAAAACAAAAAATATAATTAAAATAATTTTTAATATTTTTTTCTTTTTCTTTTTGCCTTTTTGCTTTTTTGCTTTTTTCTTTCGTAATTTTGGTAACATGATTAATAGGTCAACAAGTCCTACAGCTATGAATGATATGATCCAATTAATTGTTATCCCCGCAATCAAAAAAATGATTAAGCTAATTATAATAATCATGATATGGGGATTTTTTTGTAATTTTTTAACAAATTTATTCATTTATATCGCCTCCAAAATAGATATGATCAATAATTTTTAAATAGTCAAGTCGCGGATTATAGTTTACTTTAATTAAATACCCTTTTTTACAAACAAAGTCATAATCTAAACTTTTTTTTTCGTTTTTAGTAGCATCGAAAATATGATTTCCTTCTATTAGAAATGTTTCATTTAACGTCGTAAAACGGATTATAATAAAACCAATTCCACCTAAAGAGATAATACTTTTTAAATGGTCTAATTGATGTTTATGAATATTGCTCAAAGGAAATATTTTTTTATTTTTAGTTTCTTTAGCTTCAAAATCTATGTATTTGCCTTTATATATACCATTATAATCGGTAGTAGATGGCGTTTTAAAATACCCTTCTTTAATTACCGCTTCATAACGTGATGGATAGTCAACTTTACATATAGTAATAGGTGTTGGTTTCTTATGAATAACTGCCACTTTTTCTTTAAGATAATAATCATTTGTAAGATTAATATCTGCTTCTAGCGACATACCTCTATTACCATAGGAAATAATTTTAGAATTTGTTTTTTTGATACCACACGGATAATTCATGTTATCACCTCTATAATTGTATCAAATTGTGTGAGTAATGTCCATACATTGACAATATTAAAATAAAAAATATCTAGTCAATTAAGAATATGGCGTTTGATGTCATAAATTATCATTATTTCATTAATAAATTCTAGTTTTGTCGAAGTTGATGCAGCAGACTGCTTATTATGATAAAGTAATAAGGAGGTGATAGAAAATAAATAATCTAAATCAATTATTTAACGAAATGTTAAACGACTTAATATATGCTAAAATAGCAACTGCTTTTTTGGAAATAAAAAAGTAGTTTTTGTTTACTTTGTTTTTAAGAAAGTTATCAAAAAAACAAAATAATAAAACATGAGTGGTTATTTATTGCTTTTTTATGTTGTTTTTGCTATAATATTGTCAGTTTGGGAGGTTTACCATGAAATTAAAAAATATCAATAAGAGAATGTTTATTGTAGCAGGTATTGCTTTAGTAATAATATTAGTAATAATAATAATAACTTATATTATATCACTGCAACCTAAATCATTTAGTACAATTGAGCAAAAAATGAGAAAGGCAGCAATTAGTTATTATAGTGACAACGAAGATTTATTACCACAAACTGTTAATGAAAAAGTGACAGTTGGTTTAAGTACATTAGAAGATAAGTATATGACCAAAGTCCAAGATATGGTTAAAGAAGGCGTAATTTGCAATGGGGAAGTGCGTGTTATTAAAAGTGATGCAGGATATTTATATATTCCTTATTTAAATTGTGGGGACGATTATGCCACGGCGGAATTAAGTGAAATAATTACTGGTACTACGGTCGAGAGTGGGAATGGGTTATACATTAATGGTGACGGATATGTTTTTAAGGGTGATAAAGTAGATAATTATGTTAGCTTTGCTGGTAAAACTTGGCGTATTGTTAATATTGATGCTAATGGTAATCTAAAATTAATTGAAACAGCAAAACGAGATTCTACTGTTTGGGATGATCGTTATAATGAAGATAAAGGCTATAATATTGGATTTAATGATTTTTCGGTAAGCAGAATGAATGATACTTTAGAAGAAATATATAAAAGGGAATTCAGTGATGATAAAAAAGCATATATTGTAAGTACTAACTTATGTATTGGTAAAAGAGCTGAAGATTCTAAAGTAAACGATGGCAGTATTGAATGTAGTGCTAAAAGTGATTTAGAACAAATAGGATTATTACAAGCTAATGAATATGTTATGGCTAGTACTGATGAAAACTGCCAAACAATAACTGATGAATCATGTCAAAATTATAATTATTTAAATGATTATGAGCGTGTATTTTGGACAATAACACCAGTTAAAGATACAACATATCGAATTTATAAAATTACTACATCTGGTGGAGAATATGCTAATGCGAGTTCTTATGCTGTTCCTAGAATTACGTTATATATCAATGGAAACGTAATTTATAAATCAGGTAATGGTACCTCAGATAGTCCATATGTTATTTAAAAGGGAAAAGAAAATTTTACCTTTTTTTATTTATCTAAATAAATTGACAAAATCCTTTTTTTTTGAGATAATGATAGTGCAGTAGCGAGGTGATATAATGTATCAGGAAAGAATAATTCTGACGGAAAAAGATATTTTAGAAAAAGAATTTAAAGTTGACACGCGTGGCTATAGACCCCAAGAAGTTGATAAGTTTTTGGATGTCGTTATTAAAGACTATGGTGAATATAGTAGTATTATTAAAGAATTAACTGATGACAAACAATCACTTATTGAAGACAATATAAGATTAAAACAAGAAATCAGAGCGCTAAGAACTAAACTAGACGTAGTAAAAGATACGCCAACGTCAGAAGTTCATAATGCCGATTTACTTAGAAGATTATCTAATTTAGAAAAAATTATTTATGGAAGAGAAGATTAATATTTTGACAAACGCTGCATTCTAGCAATGTAGAGGAAAGTCCATGCTCACACTATCCTGCGATGGTAGTAGTGTTCACGTATAGGGAAAAAATAACCTATAGTAGAGAAATCTAACGGCGCCCAAATAATCTAAGTACTTTGTATATGATTATAGTAGGTGTAAAGTGCCATAGAGACGATGCTTTTTAGAAATGAAAAGAGTGGAACGTGGTAAACCCCGTGAGTGAGAAACCCAAATTTTGGTAGGGGAATCTAATATGGAAAAAATGAATTTCATATGGAATGACGAAAGTCATAGATAAATGTTTGTCGCCTCTTATGAGGAACAGAACATGGCTTATAAAGTATTATTTTTTTTCTATTTTTTAACAAATTAAAAAAAGAAAGGTTGATTAGCTTGAAAGAAATAGGCGAACGTCTCAGAGAAACGAGACTTAGCATTGGTATTTCAATAGAAGAAGCAGCACAAGATTTAAAATTGATGCCTTCGCAAATTGAAGAAATTGAAACAGGCAATATCGAAGCTTTTAAAGATATTTTTTATTTAAAATACTTTATCAAAGATTATTCTAAATATTTAGGGTTAAATTATGAGGATATGGTTGATGAATTTAATGAATATTTATTTGATTATACATCAAAGATATCAATTGAAGATATTAAAAAAGCTAAAAAAAATAAGAATGCTGACTTAGAAGAAAAAAAAGTTGCATCACCATATACGGTTTATAATACTAAAAAAAAATCCTACTTTGTAATTGGACTTTTGATTATTTTAATTTTGATAATAATGTATGGGGTGTATTATTTTTATTTTAAAGATAAACATGATGAAACAGTAAATGTTTTATCTTATGATGAAATAGGAGGGTATTATGAACTTACCTAATAAAATTACAATATCAAGAATAATAATTTCATTTATAATAATCATTATTTTAATATTTCCTTTTGATTCGGCGGGAATTGATTTTCCTAAACTTTTTATAAACGAAACAATTGTAGTTAATGTTAAATATTTGGTAGCAGGAGTTTTGTTTATTATAGCTTCATTAACAGATTTTGCTGACGGTTATATTTCTAGAAAATACAATTTAGTGACTGATCTTGGAAAAATGTTAGATTCCATTGCTGATAAAATATTAGTCAACTCGGTTTTAATTATATTATCGGCTTCAGGTTTCATTCATCCAATCATTCCTGTTATTATTATTGTAAGAGATAGTATTGTTAATTCAATAAAGATGGTGGCAG